>SMXJ01000063.1 GCA_004356305.1 Bacteroidota bacterium
TCAATGAAAAGGTACAGTTACTGACACTTTGGGTATTTTTGTGTGATGATGATTTTCAGACGGCTTTTCGACTTTTATATAAATGCTAGTATTCATGTGGCTTTGGCAGTGGCTGCGCTAGCCTATATCACGGTTTGGGAATTGCATTTAGACACATCGCCATACCTTTTCTTATTCGTGTTTTTTGGAGCGATCACGGGCTATAATTTTGTGAAGTATTCAAAATTGGCGGGAATGCATCACCGCAGCCTTGCCCATTCCCTGAGAAACATACAGATTTTTTCTTTTCTTTCCTTCGGAATTGTTATTTTCTGCATTTTTAATCTTCCTGTTAAAGTGTTGTGGATCACGGCAATTTTTGGCGTATTCACATTTCTATATTCGGCACCCTTTTTTCGGCAAAAAAACCTAAGATCCCTTTCTGGATTTAAAATATTTGTGGTTGCATTGGTTTGGGCAGGGGTTACCGTGTCAGTACCTTTGGCGATGACCGAATTAACTCTCACATTGGATATAGCGTTGACATTCCTGCAACGATTTTTATTCGTTATTGTGTTAACTCTTCCTTTTGAGATACGGGATCTGCAATATGATCTTGCTAATTTACAAACACTTCCGCAGCGTTTGGGAGTACAGAAAACTAAGTTTTTGGGGATCTTCTTTTTGGTGCTGAGTGTATCCCTTGAAAGATTTAAGGACCTGTTTAACGAGACACACTTTTTGAGCTTTGCGACGGTTTGTCTTCTTGCCGGATTGGCATTAATGGTGAGTGGTAAAAAGCAATCGGGATACTTTGCCTCTTTTTGGGTCGAAAGTATCCCGATTGTATGGATGCTATTTTCTCTTTTTCTCTAATGCTATTCGGTCGTCTCTTTCTGAAGTCTTTCTTTTAATATGCTTTTATCTTCGGCACTCACAGTTTTTACATCCGGGGTTTTTATAAGCTTAGTGAGTTTATTGTTTCGGGCCGTATACTTTCTACAGGCACGACAGTAAATAAGGTGAAAAATCAATCTGACTTTCTCCCTGAATGTTGCCTCTTTGTACTGATTTTTATCACAAATGTGATTGGCCTTGTCGCATTCTAATTTAAAACTCATAAACTCTACTAAAACCAACTTTTCTCCAGACAATCGGCCATCGCTTTACGCGCGCGGTGGATGATCACCCAAAGGTTAGACGGTGTTATATTATATTCATTACAAATGGTTTCGGTATCGATACCATCTATTGTTTTCTTTCTAAAAATGGCGGCCTGTTTTTCAGCCAGCCCTTCCAGGCACCCAAATATAGCCATTCCCAATTCTTCATTTTCCATGGTATCTTCGGCGGTTTTATCATAAGGGTCACTTATTCGTTCTTCCAACCAATCGCCTTCGCTTTCTCCATCGCTGTAAGTCACCCGTATTTCGGCTTTGCCTTTATTGGAATTAATTTTGCGGTAATGATCGATAATTTTTCGTTTTAAAATAGAAATGAGCCAGGTACGCTCAGTTGCTTCTCCCTTAAAATTATCTTTGGATTTTAATCCTGCCAGGAAGGTCTCACTGATTAAATCTTGTGCGATCTCGTGATTATTCACTCGTACAATGGTATAATTATACAAGTAGTCTGAATACTTATCTACCCACAAATTAGGATTTAACAAGTTGATTGGCATAGCGGCTTGGTCGAAGTTTTTATCAAAAATAACTAAAGTTTATGATACCTTAGGTTTTTTATCGCTTATAATATTTATACAGGAATTTAATGTGCATTGTTTATCCGGAGAGAATCTATTTGTCGATCAGCCCTGCACGCTCCAATAAAGCCTCCGGATCGGGTTTCTGCCCACGGAATTTCACATACAACTCCATAGGATCTTGAGTTCCACCTTGCGAGAGAATATGGTTCTTGAACTTATCCGCCACCTTTTTATTGAAAATCCCCTCTTTTTTGAAATAAGCAAAAGCGTCTGCATCCAAAACTTCGGCCCATTTGTAGCTATAATAGCCCGCCGAATAACCCCCTTGAAAGATATGTGAGAAAGATGTGCACATGCAAGTTTCTTGTGTATCGGGGTAAAGTTTTGTGTCTCCAAAGGCTTCGGATTCAAATTTTTTTACATCCGTTATCCCGGAAGGATCTGCACCATGCCATGCCATATCCAATAAGCCGAAACTCAGTTGGCGCAAGGTTTTCATACCTTCGTGAAAGGTAGCAGATTCCTTTATCTTCTTTATCAGGTCCATCGGAATGACTTCTCCCGTCTCATAATGGGTCGCGAATAATTCGAGGGTTTCTTTCTCGTAACACCAGTTTTCAAGAACCTGACTGGGTAATTCTACAAAGTCCCAATAAACACTTGTTCCTGATAGCCCCTTGTAGGTTGTATTTGCCAACATCCCGTGCAAGGAATGTCCGAATTCGTGAAACAGAGTAGTTACTTCGTTGAAGGTAAGCAAAGACGGTTTGCTCTTTGTAGGCTTGGTGAAATTGCAAACGATCGAAACATGAGGCCTGTCATTTATACCATTCTTGATCTGTTGTGGTTTATAGGATGTCATCCAGGCCCCACCTCGTTTTCCTGGTCGTGGATGGAAATCGGCGTAAAAAATGGCTGCCAAGGCTCCTTCTGCATCTAAAACACGATAGGTTTTTACATCTTCGTGGTAGCTGTCAATAGAGCCATCTGACTCAAATCGCAATCCATATAGTTTTTTGGCTACCGTAAAAACTCCATCGATCACATTCTCCAATTTGAAATAGGGCTTGAGTTTTTCGTCATCAAGATCCAATCGTTTTTGTTTTAGCTTTTCAGCGTAATAGGGGCCATCCCATTTTTGGAGCAGGTCGATGTCATCCAAGTCTTTAGCAAAGACTTTTAATTCGTCAAATTCCTTAAGTGCCGCAGGCTTTGCCTTGTCCAGTAATCCGTCTAAAAATGATCGTACCTTTTGCGGTGTTTCAGCCATTCGCTCTTCCAACACAAAATGGGCGTGACTTTCATAGCCTAACAATGAGGCTCTTTGGTGACGCAGATTGGCTATTTTCAACACGTTTTGCTCGTTGTTGTATTTGTTCGGCTGAAAAGCTCTTGCACCAAATGCGATGGTTAATTTTTTACGTAGTTCACGATTGTCTGAATAGGTCGTAAACGGAATAAAACTGGGGTGGTCCAGGGTAAATACCCAACCGTCTTTTCCTTTTTCTTTGGCTGTTTGGGCAGCGGCTTCTTTTGCCCCTTCAGGCAAACCCGACAGATCTGCCTCATTTGTGACATGCATCTCAAAGGCATTGGTTTCGGCCAGAACATTTTCTCCAAATGTTAGTTTAAGTTTGGAAAGATCGGAATCAATTTTACGGAGCGTTTTCTTTTGCTCTTCGGAAAGGTTTGCTCCGTTTCTCGAAAAGCCTTTGTATTGTTTTTCCAGTAGCATTTGTTGCTCACCATTCAAAGTGATATCATTTCTTGATTCGTAGACCGTTTTCACTTTGGCGAATAGTTCCTCATTGAGTAGTAGGTCATTATTAAAATCGGATAATAACGGGGAAACTTCTTGCGCTATTTCCTGAATTTTAGGATTGGTTTCGGCACTATTCAGATTGAAAAAGATACTTGTGGCACGTTCCAGCTGCATCCCGGTATTTTCAAGAGCTTCCACCGTGTTCTTGAAAGTTGGTGGATCTGGATCGTCAACTATGGCAGCAATTTCTTTTTTTGTGATTGCGATCAGATCTTTGATGGCGGGCAGAAAGTGCCCGTCATTAATTTCTGAAAAGGGAGCGGTATCGAATTTAAGAAGTAGTGGATTCATTGTAATTATCAAATACCTGGTCGTTATTTTCCCCCCCTCACTTTCTTGGCTCCTTCTTCCACTTTTATCTTCAATTCATCCTTGTAGGTAAGAATTTTATCCAAAACACATTTATCTGCGGTGCCAATTATTTGAGCCGCCAGTATTCCTGCATTTTTGGCACCATTGAGGGCAACCGTAGCTACGGGTACGCCACCGGGCATTTGTAAAATAGACAGCACCGAATCCCATCCATCGATAGAATTACTGGATTTTACCGGCACCCCAATTACCGGCAATGGAGAAAGTGCCGCGATCATTCCTGGCAGATGAGCGGCTCCTCCTGCTCCTGCAATGATAACGTTGATCCCTCTTTCGTGGGCGTTTTTTCCGTAGTCATAAAGTTTGTCCGGTGTTCGGTGGGCCGAAACAATATCGACTTCCACATCAATGTCAAATCCTTTTAATATATCCACCGCATCCTGCATTACGTGCAGGTCGCTGGTACTTCCCATGATGATTCCTACTTTACTCATAATTCATGCCCGTGAAAGCGGGTATCTTTAAGTGTTAGCATAATTGTTGTTCTGCTTACTTATTACTTTAATCGTTTTCTTAACTTTTTCCGCAATTTTTCTCGCTTCGGAAATATCCTTATTCACAATGGTCACATGCCCCATTTTACGAAACGGACGCGTTTGCTTTTTCCCGTAAATATGAGGTGTTACACCATCCATGGCCATTATTTCTTCAATTTGTTGATACACTACCTCCCCTGTGTGACCTTCGGCACCTACCAGGTTTACCATAATCCCACCCACTTTACTATCTGTATTTCCTAAGGGAAGGTCCAGGATAGCCCGTATCTGTTGTTCAAACTGGTTGGTATAACTGGCCTCAATACTATAGTGGCCACTGTTATGTGGCCTGGGTGCAACTTCGTTAACCAAAATTTCATCCTCGAGGGTTTGAAACAATTCTATGGCCAACAGACCCACATGTTCAAAAGCTTCCGAGACCTTTGTGGCGATGGTTCTTGCTTTTAGTGCTACAGTTGCATCAATACGTGCAGGGCAGATAACATATTCCACCTGGTTAGCTTCCGGATGGAATTCCATTTCGACAACCGGATAAGTTTTTACATCCCCCGACGGATTTCGAGCCACGATCACCGCCAATTCGTTTTTAATGGGAATAAATTTTTCGGCTATACAACTTTCGTCCGGTAACGGATTGATATCTCCGGCATCTCGAATAATATTCACACCTTTTCCATCATAACCGCCTGTGCAACTTTTCCATACGAATGGATAGTGCAATTCTTTACGAACGATGGCTTCGTTCAATTCATTCTTATTCTGAAAAATAAAAAATGGTGAGGTAGGTATTCCATGTGTTTTGTAAAATTGTTTTTGGACGCCTTTATCCTGAATATTCCGTAATGTTCTGGAAGAAGGATACACTTTTTTTCCTTCAGCTTCTAGTTTTTCAAGAGCCTCGATATTTACACCCTCAATCTCGAAGGTTAGAACATCCACTTTTTTTCCGAAGTTATACACGGTATCAAAATCCATCAGATCACCTTGTTCAAAGTAGTCACAACCTATGCGGCATGGAGCTTCCGGACTTGGATCCAGTACGTGCGTGGCAATGTCAAATTTTCGCGTTTCGTAGAGCATCATTTTACCCAATTGGCCGCCGCCTAATATCCCAAGGATGAAATTGGAAGAAAAATAATTTGCCATGGCGCAAAGGTACAATCTTCTTTGAAATGCCGCTCAACTATTGTCTAAAACTCGTGGATAATGTTTCATTAAGCATTGCATCTTCCTATAAAAACAATGATTTAGCACAGATGAAATAGGTATCTTTGCACCCTTGTAATGCGGAGATTTTTAAAATCATTTTTTAAGAAGAAAAGTAAGCGAATGAAGAACATCGTATTATTTGGTCCCCCGGGTGCAGGAAAAGGAACCCAGGCCGAAATTTTAAAGAAAAAATATCAACTCGTACATATCTCAACCGGAGATGTATTTCGTTACAACATAAAAAATGCAACCGAATTGGGGACACTCGCAAAATCGTATATGGACAGGGGAAATTTGGTACCGGACGAAGTGACTATCAATATGCTCAATGCCGAAGTGGAGAAAAACGTGGGTGCCAACGGCTTTATTTTCGATGGCTTTCCTCGTACCCCGGTTCAGGCTGAGGCTTTGGCAAAATTGATGGATGAGAGGGAGAGTCAGATCAATGCTATGGTTGCACTGGAAGTGAATGATGAGATCTTGGTTGAACGACTTTTGGAAAGAGGAAAATCAAGTGGGAGGCCGGATGACGCCAATGAAGAGGTAATTCGTGAGCGTATTTCCGAATATTACAGAAAGACCGATATTTTAAAGGAATATTATCAAAAACAAGGGAAATATTTCGGTGTGGATGGTGTAGGGAGTATTGAAGAGATTTTCGAACGATTGAGTGAGGTGATTAACAAACTATAAATGCAAAACCGAAAAAGTTTATCTACATAGATAACTTTCACCTTTTTCCTTTATTATTTTACAGTATTATGACCGAAGGCAATTTTGTAGACTATGTTAAAATTCACGTTGCGTCCGGAAAAGGAGGGCAGGGAAGTGCGCACTTACGTCGCGAAAAGTACATCCCAAAAGGAGGTCCCGATGGTGGCGATGGGGGTCGGGGTGGTCACATTACACTGAGGGCCAACAACAATATGTGGACGCTCTACCACTTAAAATTTAAACGTCACTATAAAGCAGGTCACGGTATGGCAGGAGGAAAGCAGACCAGTACCGGAGCTAATGGCCAGGATGTATATATAGATGTTCCGTTGGGAACGACTATTAAAAATACAGATACCGGGGAAATGATAAAAGAACTGCTCGAAAACGGGGAAGAATTGATCATCGCCAAAGGAGGAATGGGAGGTCGAGGCAATAGTCACTTTAAGAGTGCCACCCGTCAAACTCCTCGCTATGCACAACCCGGATTGGAAGGAGAAGAAGGTAACTTTACCCTGGAGATGAAAGTACTGGCCGATGTAGGGCTCGTAGGATTCCCAAATGCCGGAAAGTCAACTTTACTCTCGGTGATCACTGCTGCGAAACCCAAAATTGCCAATTACGAATTTACAACTCTAAGGCCGAACTTAGGAATTGTGGATTACCGAGATTACCGATCATTTGTGATGGCAGATATCCCGGGGATCATTGAAGGCGCTGCGGAAGGAAAAGGCCTGGGACATTATTTTTTACGTCACATTGAACGCAATTCCACACTGTTATTCTTGATCCCGGCCGATGCAGATGATATCCGCAAGCAGTATGATATTCTTTTGGACGAATTACGGCGCTACAATCCCGAAATGTTGGACAAAGAACGCCTGATCGGCATCTCCAAGAGCGATATGCTCGATGATGAACTAAAAGCCGAAATGAAGACAGAACTCGACAAAGATCTCGAAGGAATTCCCTATCTGTTCTTTTCATCCATTGCGCAACAGGGTTTGATGGAGCTGAAGGATGAATTGTGGAAGATGCTTAATTCTTAGAATATTTTTTATGACCTGGTTTTACAATACATTAGTCTACTTTTTTATGTAATTTTTGCAACTATGAAATCCTTTCTTCCTTTAGCCATCTCGTTCCTGCTCTTTTCCTGCGGTCCCTCTGTTTATGTGGACTACGAAAAACAACAGGATTTTAGTGAATTCACGACCTATCAATTCTATCCGGATATAGACTCCGGTTTAAACGAGTTGGATGATAAACGAGTCATAGCTGCCATAGATTCTGTACTACAGCTTCGTGGTTTTAGCCGTACTGACCATAATCGTTTTTATATTAATTTTTATGTGAATGAAAGTATATCGAATTCACGTAGTACTATCAGTGTGGGTATTGGTGGAGGTGGAGGAAATGTAGGTGTTGGCGTTAGTGGTGGGATTCCTATTGGTGGCAGAGTGATAGATCAACGATTGACCATTGATTTTATAGATGCTACCAAGGATCAAAGCCTTGTGTGGCAGGCGGTAGTAACCGATGAGCTAAAGGAAAAGGCGACACCGCAACAAAAAGAGGCGTATTATCTTTCTATGGTTGGCAAAGCGTTGAAAAATTTTCCTCCTAAAAAATAAAAAGAGGCCCGAAGGCCTCTGAATATCAAGAAAGTAATTGTTTGTATTTATCCTTATAACCATATAACACTAATAGGTTAAGGACGAATACGACCAGTGCGGCAGCAATATTACCCGGGTCCAGCATGGCATGGAACAGTACGGCATTTACCGTAACACTCATTAAAATTAGAGCCATTAAAGCACCCCATTTGTTGAATAGCAATGCTAATCCGGTTAGGATCTCCACAATGGCAATAAGAGTAAGCAATTTAACGCTGGTTAAAGCGGTAAAATAAGCGCCGGCATCGGCAGACATGCCTTCAGGGTCAGGCAGGAAATGGAAGAATTTGTTAGTCCCAAATACGAGCAACACAAGTGCCAATAAAATACGAATGACCATAGAAACTTTTGAATTCATAACAGTTTGTTTTTAGTTGTTAATGGTCTAAAGTTAAAAAATAATAAATAAAGCCGGTTTGTTAACGTTTCTATTTCAGAAAAGTAGAGGAAGTTCTATATCTTTGAACCCCTGTGAAACCTATGAAACACTTCGTTTTATTACTAGTTTTAGCTCCATTTTGTGCGATGGCGCAAACTTCCTTTGAAAGAGCTGAAACTTATTTTGTGGTCGAAAAATTCTTCAACTTTCAAACATATGAACCCCTTAACTCAGAAATTCAACTATGAGAGTACATTTCATAGCCATTGGTGGTAGTGCCATGCACAATTTGGCGTTGGCGCTTTATAATAAAGGATTTCAGGTAAGCGGAAGCGACGATGAGATCTTCGATCCTTCCAAAAAACGATTGGCTGATAAAGGGTTGTTACCCGATTCCTATGGCTGGTTTCCTGAGAAGATTTCAAAAGAAATAGACGCTGTCATCCTTGGAATGCATGCCAAAGCTGATAATCCGGAATTATTGAAAGCCAAAGAACTAAGCTTGACCATTTACAGCTATCCCGAATTTCTATACGAACAATCAAAAAATAAAACACGGGTCGTTATTGGGGGTTCTCACGGAAAAACAACCATCACCTCAATGATATTGCATGTGATGCACTATCACGATCGCGAAGTAGATTATATGGTAGGCGCCCAATTGGAGGGATTTGATACCATGGTGCACCTAACTCGCGAAAACGATTTTATCGTCTTGGAAGGAGATGAATATTTATCCTCGCCCATAGACAGACGTCCTAAATTTCATCTCTACAAGCCCAATATAGCCTTGCTCAGTGGTATTGCCTGGGACCACATCAATGTATTTCCAACCTTCGATAATTACGTCGAACAATTTGAAATTTTTCTAGACCAGATCACTAATGGTGGTGCGATTATTTACAATCAGGAAGACCCGGTAGTTAAAAAGGTGGTCGAAGATTCTACTAGTTTGATCAAAAAATACCCGTATCAAACACCTCATCATGTAGTTGAAAATGGAAAAACGCTACTGGAAACGTCGGATGGACTCATGCCTATCCAAATATTCGGAGAACACAATCTGAACAACCTCGAAGGTGCGAGATGGATCTGCCAGTTAATGGGGGTGGATGCAACCGATTTTTATGATGCTATTTCCACTTTTAAAGGTGCCAGTAAACGCCTGGAGAAAATCGCAGAAACCGCTACCACAGTTGTCTTTAAAGACTATGCTCACTCTCCCAGCAAGGTAGAGGCGACGACCCGGGCCGTCAAAAAACAATACCCCGATAGAAAGTTATTGGCCTGTCTCGAGTTGCATACCTACAGTAGCCTGGACCCCGGTTTTTTACACGAGTACCAAGGTGCTCTAAATGCGGCAGATATTGCAGTTGTATTTTATTCCCCTCAAGCGGTTGAGCTGAAAAAGTTGAAGCCGATTTCAGAAAATCAGATCGCCGAAGCTTTTCAGCGAGATGACTTAGTGATTTATACAGATCCTGCTGCGTTTAAAGAATTTTTGTTCTCGCAAAATATTGACAATACTTCATTGTTGTTGATGAGCAGCGGAGATTATGGAGGCTTGGATTTTGAGGAGGTTAAAAGGTTGGTAAATTAGATCAAGAATACATCTCTTCAATAAATCCGGTAGTATCCTCGCCTGATTTTTTTATGAGTTCCTGCTTCGCATTCTCTTGATCCTGTTCGATCTTGTCTTGTGAGAGTTTAAATTTTCCATCCCATTTTGTTATGGTTATATCAAATGCCTGAATGTAATTTATCGAACGCTTCATACCGGGATTGTCCTTATCCAATATGAATTTATGATCGGGACTCTCCAGAAATTCCGTCATAGCGATCAGGGTATCCTCAGTAGCTTCCTGGTCTTTTATCAAAGTGATGGTACCTGTTATATGTACGATTATGTAATTCCAGGTTGGTAGCTGTTTCGTAGTATAAATACTAGGTGAAATATAGGTGTCAGGGCCTTTAAATACTACAGTGACTTCGGCACCATTTACCAAGGAATCCAACTGTGGATTGTACTTATCGATATGCGCCACCAGTTTCCCTTTCTCCTCATTATATATAATTGGAATATGGGTGACATATGGAACACCATCTTTAGTTGAAATCAACATCCCCAACGGATAGTTTTTAATGACTGCTATCATTTTATCAATGTCCTTTACCTGATGATGTGGGGGTGGATACACTATTTTTGTTAAAAGTTAAAAGTTAAAAGTTAAAAGTTAAAAGTTAAAAGTTAAAAGTTAAAAGTGTTCATGGGATAGTTGATATTGACATCAACAAAAGAATACCGGCTGCTCAACTAAACATCGAACTGTCTGAGATGATGATCTAAGTGCTTATATAACATTTTACCGGTTTGCTCAGAGGTGAATTCACCAAACATAGGGTGTTTAAGCCACTTTTTTCGATCTCGCTGTCCATATACTTCATTCAAGACTTCTATTAAATTGTCCTTTTCTTCGTCAAAGTCTTTATCCTCTTCTATTCGAAATGGCTTGGGTGTAGGCATATTTTTTCTGAATAACCTGTCATTGTACATCATTTTTTTGAACAATAATTTTATTAAAAAATTAGGTTTTCCAACAGGTGGTTTTTTCTCTAGAACGACTTCAAAAGGAATAACAGTATGAGAGAACATTTGAGCTGCGGTCATTTTTCCCCAAAGAGGCGGTCTGTTCGATTCAACTTTATTAATTCGATCTTGAACTTCGGAATATGTAGATTCGTCAAAAAGTGATTTCATGATATATAATTAGTATAAATTCGTCTGGTGATTAACTTGTCGATCAAATCTCGGAATTCATGAATTGTCGATCATTTTTCTAACTTTAAATATACACTATTATACTAAATTTGGACTCATTTAAACAGCTTGAAAATTGCACATCATTTTAAGTTTATTGGTAGATTTGCGTATTAAAAAAATTAGTTTTATAAAAAATTAGTTTTTTGCTTATTGTTCAAAATTGTGACCCTTAAATTTATGGCAATCAAAAAGAAATTTGGTGCATTTGCAGGAGTTTTCACTCCGTCTATCCTTACAATTTTGGGAGTGATCATGTATATGCGTTTGGGATGGGTTGTAGGTAATGCCGGACTGATTGGAACCATAATAATAATACTTTTCGCTCACATCATTGCGATTTCGACCGGTCTTAGTCTTTCTTCGGTTGCAACAGACAAGAAAATTGGCGCTGGAGGAATTTATTATGTCCTATCACGAAGTATGGGGATACCCTTTGGTGGTTCAATAGGGATAGCTTTGTATGTTGGTACCGCATTTTCGATCGCTTTATATGTGGTTGGTTTCGCTGAAAGTTTTAACAGCTATTTTGGATTTGGAATGACGGCCAGTGACTTTAGATTAACCGGAACCATTGCACTGGTTTTATTAACTGTTCTCGCCTTAATTAGTACCTCTGTAGCTTTAAAGACCCAATTCTTTATTTTGGCAGCGATTATAATTTCCCTGGTTTCTATCTTTTCGGGTAGCCGTGAATTTGCTCCGGAAACCGTGAGTATGTTCGCCTCTGAAAGTTCGGTACCACTTGAGGTAGTATTTGCAATTTTTTTCCCTGCCGTGACTGGGTTTACTGCAGGAATTGCCATGAGTGGTGATTTAAAAAACCCTAAAAAAGCCATCCCTGTCGGAACCCTATCCGCGATTGGGGTTGGTCTTGTTGTTTATATTGGTCTTGCCGTTTTTATAGCCTATAATATCAACGCTGAGGTCTTAAGAACCGATTATAATATATTGATGAAAATGGCAATGTTTGCACCCGCAGTCGTGGCCGGAATCTGGGGAGCAACATTATCTTCAGCAATGGGAGGTATTTTAGGGGGCCCGAGAATACTTCAGGCTATGTCCAGAGACAAGGTAACCCCAAGAATATTTGGAAGGGGCAAAGGAAAAAACAATGAACCTGTAAATGCACTATTTTTGGTGTTCATTATTGCCGAAGCCGGTATTTTAATTGGTGAGTTAGATGTAATTGCGCGTGTGGTTTCGATGTTTTATCTCACGGCCTATGGATTTATTAATATATCATATTTTTTGGAGAGTTGGGCGAATCCTGACTTTCAACCCACGTTCAAAATTAAGCGTTGGATCGGCTTGATGGGTTTTATCGCTTGTTTCGGCGTGATGTTTAAGCTGGACATGTTCGCTATGTTCGGTGCATTGGTGGTTGTTGGATCGCTCTATTTCTGGCTGCAAAGGAAGGAGATCAAATTACAATCCAATGATGTATGGCGGAGTGTTTGGGAAAATGTTGTGAATAAGGGGTTGAAAAAACTGGATGCCAAAAGTGATGAAACCTCTAGCTGGAATCCTAATATTATTTTATTTAGTGGCGAAAGCGAGCATCGTTCTTATTTGTTGGAGTTAGGTAATACGGTTTCTGGTCGTACCGGTATCGTCACTAATTTTAAACTTATAATTGTTAAAGAGAATAGCAAACCTTTGGCAAAGACAGAGCAAATTGTAAGGGATGACGATTTCAGAAAACTAGGTATTTTCGGCAGGCAAATAAAAGTTGAAAATATTTATAAAGGCATAGAAAATATAGCTACTGCATTTGGGTTTTCCGGGGTCGAACCCAATACCATTATGATGGGATGGCCGAAAGGCCTGGAAAATTCTGTAGAATATTCTAAAATGACCCAGACCTTGCTTCATTTAGATTATAATCTGTTGTATTTGGATTTTGACAGGAACGCAAAATTTGGTGATTATCAAACGGTGGACCTATGGTGGCGGGAAACCGATAGTAAAAATGCTGAGATGATGCTTAATATAGCACGCTTCATTATTCAATCTCCAAAATGGGGTAAAACAAATATTCGAGTGCTATTTCTCAATAATAAAAATGCGGATAGTGATATCATCAAATCTAAAATCTCCAAACTGGTGGAAGATCTACGTGTCAAGGTAGAAATTGAGATAATAAATAATGCCGTAGAGCAAAGACCATTTTACGATCTAATTGCGCAACATTCTGCAAACACCGATCTAACATTAGTAGGTATCCCGGACTACAAAATTGAGAAACAGGCAGAGTTCGTACTAAAAACAAATCAATTATTCGAAACTATTGGCTCAACATTATTGGTAAAAGCCGCGAATAATTTTAATGTCCTTGACTTGGATTTTGGCTAGCACAAACAACTATAATCGATATGGGGTCATTGCTGATCTTTTTTGATCCAACGGTATAACTGTCAATATCAACCTTAAATTTCGTGTTTCAGATATTCCTTGGTATCTTTAAAAACTCCCCCAGTTGTATTACTTTAAAATTTGAAGTACAGATCAGACTCTTTTTCGATTAAAAATTGGAACGAAGACGATCGCCCACGAGAAAAATTATTAACAAAAGGCAAGGCCATTTTGAGCGATGCTGAGTTGATAGCCATTTTAATAAGTTCGGGCAGTCGTAAGGAAAGTGCTGTGGCGTTGAGCCGGCGTATTTTGGCCTCAGTATCCAACAATTTAAACGAATTGGGTAAGGTGACCGTTCCTTATCTAATGCAATTTCGAGGAATAGGGGAGGCTAAAGCGATTACTATTATAGCGGCTTTGGAATTAGGCCGTCGTCGTCGTGCCGAAGAAGCCTTGAAACGAAATAAAGTAACTTCGAGTGAATCGGTTTTTGAATTGTTACAACCCATCATTGGCGACCTGCCCCATGAAGAATTTTGGGTAGTGTATCTCAACAACGCGAATAAAGTGTTACAAACACAACAATTGAGCAAAGGCGGTATAACAGGCACCATTGTGGATGTGCGATTAACCATGAAAACTGCCTTACAATTAGGCGCGGTAGGCATTATTTTGGCACACAATCATCCCAGTGGAACTTTAAAACCCAGTAATGCCGATAAACAGCTAACCACAAAACTAAAAACGGCGGGAGAAAGCCTCGATATTAAAGTATTGGACCATCTCATTATTACCGAAAAAGCGTATTTTAGCTTTGCCGATGAACAACTTCTTTAGCACATTATGCTGTTAATTCATACTCAAAAAATTACACCCCGCCTCGACTTTGCCTTCAAGCATATTTGTACCCGAATTCTGAGAGTGAAAGTACAATTTACTTCGGTGATCGAGGTTTTTATTTCGCATCAAGGCCCTAAGCTTTCTTATGGCAGGCAACCCATGGGGAGTGAACTTTTTATACAATCACAGGGATTATTGACACAGCGAGGAATCGAAGCTATAGAGATCACAGTTCAACCCTGGAGAGGAAGTGTTGGTTTTTTTGAGGTTGGTGAAAAAAGCGTATTACCCTTCGATATTTTTTCGGCTACATTTTATTTGTTGAGTCGCTATGAGGAATATTTACCACATTTAAAGGACCATTTGGGTAGATATCCCGCGGAGGAAAGCCTTGCCTTCCAGGAAAAATTCCTGCAACAACCTGTTGTTGATATTTGGGCGTTTCTATTTAGGGAAGTGTTACTTCAACATTTCCCTGATATGCAATTTCCCAGCAGATCCTTCGAAAGGCATCACCTGGTAGAGGCTACTCAGCCCTTTGCCTATACACAACGAGGTTTTTTACGGAATTTTATAGGTTATTTTAGTGACCTTGTGAATTTGAGAATGAGAAGTTTCTTTCTAAGGGGAAGAGTGTTGCTGAGATTGCGAAAAGATCCATTCAATACCTTTAGTTGGATGATTAATATGACCAAAAAGAGCGATGTGAAAATTTCGGTTTTCTTTCAACTGGGCGATAGTTATTCATTTCTTGAGGGTATAAATTCGAAAAGGAAAAAATACCAAATGTTGGTCAAATTTGTAGGGGATTATACGGAAGTGGGCTTGATTTTTTCTTTTCATTCCCTACCTGATTACGAGCTTCTAAAAGTAGAAAAACATCAGATGGATGAGCTTACTCATCGCAGGTTACGAAGTTCCATGAATGACCAGTTTTTATTGGATCTTCCTCATAGTTATAGAAATTTATTGGAGCTCGAAGTAGAAAAAGATATGACCATGGTCTATGAAGATCACCTTGGTTTTCGAGCCGGAACTTGTACCCCGTTCCTATTCTATGACCTGGACTACGAGATAAAAACACCTTTGATCATTCACCCGCTAGCAGGAGCAACTTCAGCATTGAGATCTCATACAAAGGCCGAAATGGAAAGTGATATCTATCGGTTACTCGATTCGGTTAAAAGTGTGAATGGCACATTTTCACTCTTATTCTCCAACAGGGATTTTACCATGAAGCAAGTGTTTTGGAGACGTTTGTTTTCTGAAAATTGATGGATATGGACTCGAGAAAAATCACTGATATATTTTTCGATTTGGACCATACGCTTTGGGATTTTGACCGGAACTCAAGACTAGCGTTTCATCGTGTTTTTAACGAATATGGGATCACGATCGATATGGATGATTTTCTGGAAATCTACGAGCCCATTAATATTAATTATTGGAAAATGTATAGGGAGGAGAGAATCGATAAAACAGGACTGCGCCGGGGTAGATTTCTTGATGCATTTCAACCTTTTGGCATCCTTTTTTCCATGGAAGAAGTTGATGCTTTGGCGAGTTCTTATATAGATGAATTGCCCAAGGACAATCATCTTCATGAGGGAACCATCGACGTTTTAACTTATCTCACAGAGAAAAAATATAAACTTCACATAATTACCAACGGTTTTGACGAAGTCCAATTCCTAAAACTTAAAAACAGCAATATTGATAACTACTTCGATACCGTTACCACATCCGAAGAAGTGGGAGTAAAAAAACCAAATCGGTTGGTATTTGAGAGAGCCCTAGAAAAAGCCAATGCAATTCCGGTTAAAAGTGTGATGATAGGCGACACTTTTGAGGCAGATATCATGGGGGCCGAAGCGGTTGGAATGCATACCTTATTTTATAATTATAGAAAGATAAATCCGCCCATCAACTGTAGAATGATCAACGATTTACACGAAATTAAAAATTTCTTTTGATATAATATTTTGTTAGAATATTACGTTATCTACCAAAACCTGTCCCTGATGAAAAAGAATCTACTAATGCCCACTGTGGGTCTGTTTGCTGTCTTATTACTGTTTTCATGCATCAAAGACACAAATTTTGATGATGCCCAAAACATCGCGCTTACTCCTGTCGTGGAACTGGACTTGATATACTTTAATGTTGATGCCGGTGAGTTTTATGATTCTATCACGAATACTTCCATTCTTACCCTCCGGGATACTACGGAAATTCGCTTTCTTGATGATACCGATTTTAGAGAGAGCCTGATTAGAGCCGAATTTCAGTTCAATTTCACTAATAGTATCCCCAGAGAGTTTATGGTGGATTTTCAGTTTTTGAGCGAAGAAAACGAAGAAACCTTTGTTACGGGGACTATTGTAAATCAGGGAACCGAACAGGCACCGGTCTTTACCCAGTTTATTGAAAATGTGGAAGGGGAAGAAGTATTGCAACTTACCCTGGCAAATAAGGTAGTGGTTACTATCACTATTCCTTCTTCCGATGCAAGCTTACGAGGTATTCTCAACTTACAATCCAAAACAACCTATTACCTGGAAATTAAAGATAGAGGTTAACTACTATGAGGATAATTTCAATCTTTTATATAGCCTTTGGGCTATCGGTTTCTTTTGCGCAAAACAAGCAGATCTTGTATGGGTTCGAAGAGGTTCCACAGTCCCTGATGTTAAATCCGGGGAGTAAGGTTCCTCAAAAATCCCATTTTGGAATTCCTTTTCTGTCTCAAATTCATATTAATGGAGGTGCTAGCGGACTGAGCACTTTTGATATCTTCGGAAGATCAAGTGTCGATATCAATACGCGTATACGGAACAAGATATTCGAAATGACCGAGAAGGATTTCTTTACAGCCACACAGCAGCTGGAGATCTTAAATTTTGGTTGGCGCTCATTTAAAGATATCTATTTTTCAGGAGGTATTTATCAAGAATTAGACGTTATTTCCTATTTCCCCAGAGACCTGGCTATACTAGCATGGGA
>SMXJ01000064.1 GCA_004356305.1 Bacteroidota bacterium
AAAATTGAATCAAGACAGCATATCTGCAACAGTATATGATGGTCCTTTTTGCATGGAATTTTTCAACAATAATGGTTGTCCCCCATTACCAAGCTACCAAGCGATAGAAGGTTCTATATCTCTAACTCAATCAACGGGAAATAAAGTTAAGGGGACATTTCATTTTACCGCAGAAAGTTTTAATGGCACTTATAATAAAATAATTCATTCGGGCAGATTTGAAATTGAATATTAGTAATTAAGTTTTAAAACTCATTATCATGAAAACAACTCTCCACCGTTTAAAATGGATCGCCCTTACACTGTCTACATTATTAGTATTTCAAAGTTGCAGGGTATACCACAGCAAAACTGTAACTGTGGATGAAGCAACACTCTTATCACAACACATTAAGATAAAAACTACTTCTAATGAAACTTACAAATTTCATCGTCTGCTAAGAGAGGATGGTAAACTCTATGGTATTACCTGGAGAAAGGGAAGTACAGCTCGTAAATTATCTGAACAAATTGTTCTTTTTTCTGCTGGTAAAGATAAAGATGAAGTGAAAATTCTTTTAGATGAAAATACTATAAGAGAATATCACCTCCAAAATAAGACCATGTCAATTTTATATCCTATTCTATTTCCTGTCATTCTTGCAGCGCTAATGGTTGGCCTCTTTTACTTATTATGGAGTATTGGCGTATGATAAACGATCAAATTATTTCAATAGATAACAACAAAATATATGACTATGACCAAAAAAGAATTGGTAAAAAAGATTAAACTTCTTGGAAAAACCTGAATTAAAAAAGGTGCTGTTATAGCCTTTCTTTTTTGTTCAAATAAAGTCATATTACTTGATGCCGGTATAGCCTAAAAAATCATTACAATACAATAATCGTACATATTAAAATAAAATAAACCGTAAATAGTTAGTAATTAACTAGATACGGTTTTACTTTGTACTCAAGGCGGGAATCGAACCCGCACGTCCTAAGACACTGGATTTTGAATCCAGCGCGTCTACCTATTCCGCCACTTGAGCAAGTGGACGGCAAAAATACATAATTATTTAAATTTGTTAGTAATTCCTGATATCATTTTTTCTATATCCGTTTCTATAATTTTACATTTGCATATATACTAAATAACACATCTTATGTCCGCATTTGAACCTGAAGCCAAAATTTTTGCGTGTAAACAAAGTGAAGCACTTGCCCAAGACATTGCCAACGCATTCGGCGTTAAATTGGGGAACGTACTAACCTCTACCTATAGCGATGGCGAATTTCAACCCTCTTTCGAAGAATCGGTTCGTGGAAGCAGGGTCTTTATCATTGGCTCAACGCATCCCAACAGCGATCATCTCATGGAGATGTTATTGATGTTGGATGCCGCCAAACGAGCCTCGGCCAGACACATCACGGCCGTACTTCCCTATTTCGGCTGGGCGCGACAGGATAGAAAAGACAAACCCCGTGTGCCTATCGCGGCAAAACTGGTGGCAAAAATGCTAGAAACTGCCGGTGCCACCCGTATAATCACAATGGACCTGCACGCAGACCAGATCCAGGGTTTCTTCGAAATACCTGTTGATCACTTATATGCTTCAACCATCTTTTTGCCCTATTTAAAAGAGCTCAATCTTGATAATTTGACGATAGCTTCACCGGATATGGGAGGTTCCAAAAGAGCCTATGCCTATTCCAAAGCACTAAAAAGTGACGTGGTGATCTGTTACAAAGAGAGAGCCAAGGCCAATGTAATTTTACACATGGAATTGATAGGTGATGTAAAGGGTAAAAATGTAGTGTTGGTGGACGACATGGTGGACACAGCAGGAACACTCACCAAGGCCGCCGATCTAATGATGGAACGCGGTGCGTTAAGTGTTCGCGCCATTTGTACACACCCTATTCTTTCCGGCAATGCCTACGAGCAATTGGAGAAATCAAAATTGGGAGAATTGATCGTGACAGATTCAATTCCTTTGAAAAAAACAAGCCCGAAATTGAAAGTACTTACTTGTGCAAATCTATTCGCCGAAGTAATGCTGAGTGTACATGAAAATAAATCGATCAGTTCCAAGTTTTTAATGTAATGTTACACCGCCACACGGCCATTGTAATCAATTGGTTTATTCTCTGTTTTTCCTTCCATAAATAAAAGGATTTTCTTCTGCCTTTTCAGAAAAAACCCTACATTTGCACCCGCTTTACAATGAGGTAGAGTGATCAATAGTAATAAAACGGCATTTCATTAGGCCGTCAAAATCAATTAGAAACAACCATGAAAACGATTACAATTAACGGATCTAAAAGAGAAAGCGTGGGCAAGGTAGCTACCAAAGCCTTACGTAATGCTGGAAAGGTTCCCTGCGTAGTTTACGGAGGAGAAACACCTATAAACTTTTCGGCAGAAGTAATTGCATTTAAGGACTTGGTGTACACTCCAGACGTACACACGGTTGTAATTGCACTGGAAGACGGTACCAAGGTAGAATGTATCTTACAGGATATTCAATTTCACCCTGTGACCGATCGTATATTACATATGGATTTTTACCAGATCTTCGATGATAAAGAACTAACCATGGAAATTCCAGTTCGTGTCACCGGTGATGCTGCCGGAGTTAAAGAGGGTGGAGTATTACGTATGGTGAACCGTAAGCTTCGTGTGAAAGCTTTACCGGAAGATCTCCCCGATTTTATAGAGGCGGATATTACCGAAATGGAAATTGGACAAAAGATGTATATCACTGCCATAGAGCAGGAAAAATTTAAGATCATGCACCTCGATAATGCTGTTATCTGTCAAGTGAGAGCTTCACGTGTTATCATTGAGCCAGTGGTTGAGGAAGAAGAAGTATTGGAAGGAGAAGAAGGTGTTGAAGGAGAAGAAGGTACCGAAGGAGAAGAAGGTGCCGAAGGCGCTAAGGGCACAGAAGGAAAAGAAGGAAAAGATTGGAAAGAAGGAAAAGATTGGAAAGAAGGAACCGATGCTGCAAAAACACCGGCTAAAGATACTCCTCCGGCCAAAGAATAAGCAATTATTTGCAATATAGAACCAAAGCATCTCGTAATTCGGGATGCTTTTTTTATTTTTACCGAAATATAGACTGAATGCTATCCTTTTTCAGAAAATTATTATTTCCCCATCGGCAAACTGCCGAAGCCCTGGCGAAGGAGCAAGAGAAAGATCAACAATTCACTGAAGGTGATCCTATGAAAAAATATCTCATCGTTGGCTTGGGTAATATTGGCCTTAAATACAAGTATACACGACATAATATAGGCTTTACAATAGTCGATTTTTTGGCTCATCAGAACGATCTGAGCTGGGAAACCGTAAAATTGGGTGATATTACCAGACATAAAAAGAAAGGCAGGACCTTTGTGTTGCTGAAACCCAGTACATTCATGAATTTAAGTGGAAAGGCTGTAAAATATTGGTTGATCAAAGAAAAAATTCCATTGGAAAACCTATTGGTGATCGCCGACGACCTCAACCTGCCTTTCGGTACTTTTCGCATAAAATCCAAAGGAAGTGATGGCGGCCATAACGGTTTGATAGATATCCAAAATGTATTGCAAACCACCAAATATAGCAGATTTCGTTTCGGGATCAGCGATAGCTTCGGCCAGGGGCGACAAGTGGATTATGTATTGAGTCCATGGAGTGATGATGAGACCGCGCAATTACCGGAACGGTTAAAAATAACCAGCGAGATAATAGAGTCTTTTGGCCTGTCAGGAGTAAATAATACCATGAACACTTATAACGGAAAGTAAATTGAAGGAACACAACCCGGCTTCGGAATATAAGAATACACGAGGAAGTGTAGTCACCATTGGCACATTTGACGGCGTGCACCTGGGACACAGATCCATTTTAACGCGACTGGTAGAAACAGCGAAAAATGATGATCTGGATTCGGTGTTGTTAACTTTCTTTCCGCATCCACGGATGGTTCTTCAAAAAGATAGTGGCCTAAAGTTGATCAACAGCATTTCAGAAAAAAAGAAACTGCTCGAAACTATTGGGATCGATCACTTTGTGGTGCAGCCGTTCACCAAAGAATTTTCCCGTTTGACAGCCCTGGAATACGTTAGGGATCTATTGGTAAATCAATTGAACGCTAAAAAGATTATCATCGGATACGACCATCGTTTTGGTAGAAATCGTACAGCGAATATTGAAAATCTTCGTGAATATGGAATTACCTATGGCTTTGAGGTAGAGGAAATAGACGCCAGGGAACTGGACGAAGTAGCCATAAGCTCGACCAAAATTAGAAAATCCCTGGAAGCGGGAGATATTACCACAGCCAATAAGTACTTAGGCTATTCTTTTATGCTCAACGGAACCGTGGAGCGTGGCAAGGGTATCGGTAAAACCCTGGAATATCCCACGGCCAATCTTAAGATAGACGAACCCTACAAACTTATTCCGAAGAAAGGAGTCTATCTCGTGAAAGCTGTTATCAATGGAAACGTGATCTATGGCTTAACAAGCATCGGCACGAATCCAACGGTAGGAGGAACCGAAAAAACCATTGAAACGTATTTTCTCGATTTTTCTGAAGATCTCTATACCCAGCAGTTGTGTTTGAAATTTATTACACACATTCGAGATGAGGAGTCCTTTGAGTCTGTAGCAGAACTCAAAGAAGCTATCCGGGGTGATGAAGCCTTTGCAAGAGATTTCTTAGCTGATTATGAATAAATTTTTATTCAAACATATCGACAATACAGGCCTGGTGTTGTGGCGAGTGATCTTCGGATTGCTAATTTCTATTGAAGCATTTGGCGCGATTGCGACGGGTTGGGTGAGACGTACTCTGGTAGAACCCGACTTTACCTTTAACTTTATCGGTTTCGAATTTATACAACCCCTGCCCGGTGACGGAATGTATTACTACTTCGTCTTGATGGGCCTGTTTGGAGTGCTGGTTATGTTGGGCTACAAATACCGTTTTAGCATGTTTTGCTATGCACTTATGTGGACCTTCGTTTATTTAATGCAAAAAACATCCTACAACAACCACTATTATTTAATGATGCTCTTGTGTTGGTTGATGGTTTTCTTACCTGCCCATAGACGACTCTCGCTGGACACGAAATTTAAACCTTCATCGAAGTCAATTTCAGCTGCACGTTGGACCTATTTAGTGGTGATTCTACAGGTATGGCTGGTCTACACTTTTGGCTCTATAGCAAAATGGTACCCGGATTGGATAGATGGAACGGTAGTCGCGCTTTTTATGAAAGGCAAAATGGATTACTGGCTCATCGGCGATTTTTTACAATTGGAATGGGTGCATTATTCTATCGTTTACGCGGGAATTTTATTTGATCTGCTAATTGTGCCCCTTTTGTTATGGAAGCGAACCCGGCTCTTTGGTTTTATCATTTCAGTCTTCTTCCATTTATTCAATTCCATAGTTTTTCAAATTGGAATATTTCCGTATATGTCGATGGCGTTTGCATTATTTTTCTTCTCTTCTGAAGTGCTTCAGAAACGGTTCATAATGAAAAAAGAATTATACACCGCCGGAGAGATCATCGTTCCAAATTATAAGCCATTATTGATAGGGGTTTTTTCCGTTTATTTTATGATCCAATTAGGATTACCCTTACGTCATTGGGCATTCCAGGACGATGTGCTCTGGACCGAAGAAGGGCATCGCTTAAGTTGGCGAATGATGTTGCGTAGCAAGAACGGATTACTTACCATTTATACCGAAGACAAAGAAACCGGTGAACGCAATAATTACGACTACAGAAAATTGCTGTCGAAGAAGCAATACCATTCCGTAAAAGCCAAACCGGATCTCATATGGCAATTGGTACAACGTATCGAACAATTGGAAGCTAAAAAAGGTAAAGATGTTGCGGTCTATACTGTTACAAGAGTAAAAGTGAACGGAGGGGAATATTTTCCATTGATCGACCCAAAGGTAGACTTGGCTGCCGAGCCCTGGCGCCCTTTCCGGCATCATGACTGGATTTTGCCTTCCCCGGAAGATTATCATCATAAATAAACCTATACCGAATTCTTAATTTTTAGTAACTTGTTTTTGAATAAAGTCATTGAACCCCGGTTATACATTACAGATGAATTACAGAAAAATATTTGAGGAGCTCAACAGAAACAAATATATTTTTAAAGGTCTTTTAGAAAATATAGACGACGAAGAATACCTCTGGAAACCGAATCCCGATAAATGGTGTTTACTAGAGATCATTTGTCATTTACGAGACGAAGAAGTTGATGATTTTCGGACCAGGGTACAGTATGTTCTGGAAACACCGGAACTGGTATTGCCTCCCATCGATCCCGTTAATTGGGTAAAGGAAAGAAATTACATAGAACAGAATTATAAGAGAGCTTTGAATGATTTTCTACGGGAACGTGAGAGATCTGTTGAATGGTTACAGGCATTAACCGATCCGAAATGGGATAATCAGTATCAGCACCCAAAATTGGGGCCAATGTCGGCTAAATTGTTTTTATCAAATTGGTTGGCACACGATTATTTGCATATTCGACAAATAGTAAAAGTAAAATTCGACTACCTGATATTTATCTCGAGTGAAGATCTAAATTATGCCGGGGAGTGGTAAAACCATGGAAAAAGAAAAAACAATAAGCTAAAAAGAAAACACTTCGATTTCCCTAACTTTGCCATCTTATAATTCTACGGAAAATGTTACAAATAAACAACATTCGCGAACATAAAGACGCTTACATCACTGCCCTCGCTAAAAGAGGGATGGATGCGAAAGAAGCTCTCGAAGATGTTTTAACAACAGACGAAACCCGTCGGGCCACACAAGCACAATTGGACGAGATCCTTTCACAATCCAACATATTTTCCAAGGAAATTGGGCTGCTGCTTAAAAATGGAGAAGTACAAAAAGCGAATTTGCTGAAAGAGAAAACAGGGCAATTAAAAGAACAATCCAAAACTCTTCAGTCAACGCTGAACGATACCGTAGAAAAATTACAACAACTCCTATATGACATCCCGAATATACCCGATGAATCAGTGCCTTCCGGAACCGATGAAAACGATAACGAAGAGATCTATAGTGAAGGTGATATCCCTAAATTAAGTGAAGAGGCTTTGCCCCACTGGGATTTGGCCAAAAAATACGACCTCATCGATTTCGAATTGGGTGTAAAGATCACAGGGGCCGGTTTTCCTGTTTACAAAGGGAAAGGTGCCAGATTACAACGCGCATTGATCTCTTATTTCCTGGATAAAAACACAGGGGCCGGCTATACCGAATATCAGGTTCCATATTTGGTCAATGAAACCTCCGGAATTGGAACGGGGCAATTGCCCGACAAAGAAGGGCAAATGTACCATGTGGGTATCGATGATCTTTATCTCATCCCAACGGCGGAAGTCCCGGTAACCAATATCTTTCGCGGAGATCTCTTACCCCATAATCAACTCCCTGTTAAATGTACCGCTTATACTCCTTGTTTCCGTCGTGAGGCCGGAAGTTATGGGGCCCATGTACGGGGATTGAATCGATTGCATCAATTTGACAAAGTAGAGATCGTACGTATTGAGCATCCGGCCAATAGTTACGCTGCCCTTGACGGAATGGTGGAACATGTAAAAGGCATTTTGCAAGATTTAAAATTGCCGTATCGAATCCTGCGGTTGTGTGGAGGGGATTTGGGGTTTACCTCTGCATTGACCTATGATTTTGAAGTATTCTCATCGGCCCAGGATCGATGGTTAGAGATCTCTTCCGTGTCAAATTTTGAAACTTATCAAGCCAATAGATTAAAATTACGCTTTAAAGACACCGATGGTAAAAATAAACTTGTTCATACCCTCAATGGAAGTGCGCTTGCATTACCCAGAGTGTTGGCCTGTATTCTTGAAAACTGCCAAACTCCAAAGGGTATAAAAATACCTGAAGTATTGGTACCCTACTGTGGGTTTGAGACCATTCACTAATTCATAGTTGGCTCAATTTTTGAGATGTTTTTAAGAAATCAATTCCTTATATTTACCTCATGCGTAAATTATTGTTCCTTTTAGTGATTATTCTCTCAACGCCGGGATTTGCTCAAAACTCGGCCTTGGGGAAAAATTATTTTGAAAGAGGGGACTATGAAAAGGCCTTGGTAATTTTTAAAAAATTGGCACAGCAAAACCCGAACAGGACAGATTTTTTAACTTATTTGATCAAATCGCACCAACAACTGGAAAACTTTGAAGAAGCTGAAAAGATCATTCGAGAGCGTTTGATTGGAAGACGTCAAATACCAAAATTTTATATCGAGTTGGGGCATAATTATGCGCTTCAGGAAAAGGATAGCCTGGCCAAAGTGTATTATGAAAAAGCGATCAAAGGTGTAGAAGACAATCCCTTTAACGCATATACTATTGGCAAAACATTTACAGATTACAGTTTACTGGACGAGGCGGTCGCTACCTATGAGCTGGCGATGAAGCTCGACCCCGAACGGGATTACAATTCGCAACTTGCCAGGATCTATGGGGAACAGGGTGACCTTGGCAAGATGTTCGAGAAGTATGTCGAATTGGTAGAGGCAAGCCCGGGCTATCGGGCAACAGCCCAGCGCAATTTCAGTTATTATGTGACCGATAACCCAATTAATGAGGCAAATTCCATTCTTCGGAAAACCTTATTGAAAAAATTACAGCAAGGCCCAAATATACTTTATAACGAATTGTTGAGTTGGCTGTTTATTCAACAGAAAGAATTCAAAAAGGCCTTTGTTCAAGAGAAGGCGATCTTCAAAAGAAGTGAAGAAGGTTTGCAGGGTATCGTAGATCTATTGCGAATTACCATTGAAGAGGAGTATTATGAAGATGCCCAGGAAATTGTAGCCTTCGTGATCGAGAACGCTCCTACTCCGGATGCGAGGCTTCAAGGATATCAATACCTTATGAATGTGAAACTCAAGCTTGCAAAACCCAAAGATTACTCCGGTATAGAAAAGCAATATTTGGCTTTATTTGAAGAGTTTGGCAAAAACTCTGGAACACTTACGCTTCAAATAGATTACAACCATTTTTTGGCCTATGAGAATGGAAGAAAAGATGAAGCCATCGCAAATCTTAAAAAACTATCCAGGAAAAGACTCACTATTTTTCAAGAGGCCAGAGTAAAGATGAAACTGGCAGATATATTGGTATTTGATGAAAAGTTCAACGAAGCCTTGATCTATTATTCACAAGTTCAGAAGAAGGTAAAGAGTAATGTCTTAGCTCAGGAAGCACGTTTTAAAGTAGCACGGACCAGTTACTTTAAAGGCGATTTTGAATGGGCGCAAATTCAATTGGATGTGTTAAAGAAATCGGTTTCGCAATTAATTGCCAACGATGCCATGCAACTGTCCTTGATGATACGCGACAATTCACTGGAGGATTCAACTCAAACCGCCTTAAAGAAATTTGCAAGAGCGGATTTGTTAAGCCTTCAGAACAAAAACAACGAAGCCATCATTGTTTTACAGGATATACTCACCAATCATAAAGGTGAAAAAATTGAGGACGAAGCACTTTTAAAAATGGGTGATATCTATGAAATTTCTCAAAGATACTTTCAGGCCGAAGCCAGTTACTCAAAATTGATCGAATTCTATAATGATGATATTTTAGCAGACGACGCCCACTTCCGGTTAGCAAAACTATACGAAGGCCCGTTGGCCCGACCCGATAAGGCAAAAGAACTCTATGAGCAGATCATCTTCAATTTTGCCGATAGTATCTATTTTGTGGAAGCCAGAAAACGGTACAGGATGCTACGCGGAGACGAGATCAATTAAACAGTAAATTCCAACAAAGAATATTGATGTTTGGTTTTTGATATTTGAAATTTTGAATAAATGTACATCTACAACGTAACCATAAACATAGACGAAGACATTCATGATGATTGGCTTCGCTGGATGAAAACCCGCCATATTCCTGCCATGCTCGACACGGGAAAATTCCACAAGGCATTGATGACTCGTGTGAGGGGAGAGGAAGAAATGGGGGGAATTACCTATTCCGTACAATATCGAACCGATAGCAAAGCCACCCTCGAAAAATACTATGCCGAAGATGCCCAAACACTAAGTGAACAAAGTAAACCTTTTGAAGGCAAGTTTGTCGCCTTTCGAACCGAACTCGAAATTGTCAGCGAGCAATAAAAAAAACCAACAGCAGGACTATTGAGTTTTTTAAATGAAACTTAATTGGTTGGTTAGTCGTCTAAAATAATAAATTCAATTCTTCTGTTGGCCTCGTGCTGACCCTCACTGCAAGGATCACAATCGATCAATGGTTGAGTTTCCCCAAAACCTTTCCACGTCAATCTTTCTTTTGAAATACCCTTGGAAACAAGATAATTCATAGCAGAAACAGCTCTTCGCTCGGATAATTTAAAGTTGTAGTTATCATTTCCTCGAAAATCGGTATGGGCATTCAAAGCAATTTCAATTTCTGGGTTATTGTTAAGTGTCTCAACTACTGTATTCAATGTAATAGTAGAAATTTCTTTGATCTTAGCGCTATCATAATCAAATAAGATATTGTTGATCTTGATATATGATTTTTCTTCGGCCACCACGATCTCCGCTGGTTCTGCTTTCAAAGTGACATCTACTTCGTACTCTCTGGTTTTGTTATCGGTATTGAAAATCGTAGATCCTCTGAAAAAGCCTTCTTTCCCCGAAACAATGGTATAAAATTCGAAAGAGGAAACCGGAAAAGAGAAACTTCCATTCTCATCGGTCACCATATCGCCCACCTGAGTACCATCCGTATCTATAAGTTGTATTGAAACATTCGCCAAGGGAATCCCCGTTTCAAAATCGACTGCACGTCCACTAACTTTTTGAGGCAGAACATATTCTGTGATCCGATAAATATCGTAACCACCGGTACCACCGTCTCTGTCTGAAGTAATATACCCGATAAGATCTGTAGCCGGTATAAATGCGATCTCGTCTTTTTCGGTATTGATCGTATTGCCCAAGTTGAGAATGGTAACATATCCCTTTTTTGTTCTGCGGGATTTAAATACGTCATAGCCTCCTGCGTTTTCGTGACCTTTTGAGGAGAAGAACAAAAACTTTTCATCTACAGATAAATGAGGGAATTTTTCATCTTGCTCGGTGTTCACATCCCCTTTAACGGGAACGATCTCTCCATAAGTACCATCTCTATTAACTGCAATAGTGAATATATCAAACCCTCCTTTCGAATCCTGCATATTGGAAGCGAAGAAAAGCACACTTCCGTCCTTGGTTAAATGAGGATTTTCTACAGAATAATTTTCGCTGTTAATCGGAACCGGTGTGATATTGATCCATTCACCTAGTTTCTCCGGGTTCAGTTCAGCCTTGTACAGCTGAAAACTTTGGGTGTTCCCTACAGCATTCTTAGTAAAGAATATTGTGTTCCCATCTTGGGTAAAAGTCACCGAACCTAAATTTTCATTATTATTCAATAACCTTGAAAACAATAATGGACGGGTAAGGTCATAATTTTCCAGGATATCACTACAATATAACTTTGTGAATGGTTCGTTAGTCATAGGATCTTTCTTGACGAATGCTCCAATCTTACGAGCGGAGAAAGAGATGAATTTATTTTTGAATAAACCCGTTCCATAATCTGCATATGGTGAATTAATTCCGGTGGTCAATGCCTCAAATTTGAATCCATTGTCACCTATCTTATCTTTCGAGTTTGAAGAATTGGCTAGAACATTCTCGCCTACTTCATAAGGTCCTTGTGCATACGAAATTGAACAGGTTAAGAGAAAAACTACGAGGGGGGCTTGAAAATAAGTCTTCATCAAAAAATCAGTTGAGGTTTTATATTACAAATTTAGAAGATTAAAGGATTTTTCCTACAACTTTTAGCCCAAGTGTTTATATTTTCGCTAAAAGTACATTTCGCTGTAGAAGTGTAAGTTATTTCCTACAAAATATAGATATTCATCATCATAACAAGGCTCGTTTCCGTACAAATTTGCGTCTTAAAATAAGTACCTTTGAAAACGATATGGGCAAAACGGTACGGGCAAAGAAGCATTTAGGCCAACATTTTCTGCACGATGAGAACATCGCATCCAAGATCAGTGACACACTTAGTCTCGAAGGGTATACTAATGTGCTGGAAATTGGCCCCGGTATGGGTATGCTCACAAAATATCTAATTCAAAAACCTATCAACCTAATTGCGATGGATCTGGATAGTCATTCCGTCGCTTTCCTAAGAGAAAATTATCAAAATCCCAATTTGCAGCTACTGGAAGCCGATTTCCTTAAATATGACCTGACTCAACTTTTTGGAGGTGCCCCATTTGCGATCATAGGTAACTTCCCGTATAATATTTCAACACAAATTGTATTTAAAATGCTGGAATGGCGGCATCTTATTCCTGAATTTACAGGGATGTTCCAAAAAGAAGTTGCCCAGCGCATCTGTGAGAAGGAAGGCAGTAAATCCTATGGTATTATTTCGGTTTTGACCCAGGTCTTTTACAATGCTGAATATTTATTCACGGTCCATCCCGGAGTTTTCAAACCGCCTCCGAAAGTGGAGAGTGGCGTACTTCGATTGAGGAGAAAGAAAGACATCTCCCTTCCTTGCGATGAAAAAATGCTTTATAAAGTTGTGAAAACTGCGTTTCAACAAAGACGAAAAACTCTCCGAAACAGTTTAAAAACATTCCAACTTTCAGATAAATTAAAAGAAGATGCTATCTTTGGCCAGCGTCCTGAGCAGCTTTCTGTTCAGGAATTCATTGTCCTAACCCAAAAATTGGAGAACGATGCCCTTTCAACTCACAACTGATTTCCTTCAGAAAATTGAGCGTCTCATTGCTCAGAGGGATGGTTATGCCTTGAAAGATCTGCTTACCGATATTCACTTTGCCGATATTGCCGATATCCTTGAGAAATTAAACAGTGACGAAGCTACTTATCTTATCAAACTGCTTGAAAGTGACATTACGAGTGAGGCATTGACGGAACTGGATGATGACGTTCGGGAGAAAATTCTGGATCGCCTCTCACCCAAAGAAATAGCCGAAGAACTTTCGGAGATGGATACAGACGATGCAGCCGATGTTGTCGCCGAACTCGATGAGGAAATTCAACAAAAAGTCATCGACAAGATCGAAGATGAAGAACTGGCCGCAGATATTGTTGAGCTTATTAGCTATGACGAAAAAAGTGCCGGGGGACTGATGGCAAAGGAGCTCGTTAAAGTAAAAGAAACGTTGAACATGGCGGGATGTATTCGTGAAATGCGACGTCAGGCTAAAAACGTCACTCGTGTTCATTCTATTTATGTGACAGATCAGCAAGGAATACTAAAGGGACGCTTATCTCTGAAAGACCTTTTGACCGCTCCGGAAAAAGCGCATATCAGTGATGTTTATATCCCGAAAGTTGACTATGTCACTGTCAATACGGAAGGAGAAGAAGTGGCGCGGATCATGCAAAAATATGATCTCGAAGCCATCCCGGTAGTTGACGAGGAGGGTATTTTGGTAGGACGTATCACCATCGATGATATTGTAGATTTTATTAAAGACGAAGCAGAAAAAGATTACCAGCTAGCCGCAGGTATCTCCCAGGATGTAGAAGCAGATGACAGTATTTTACGGTTAACCAAAGCACGTCTTCCGTGGCTTGTACTGGGGCTCTTCGGAGGTTTGGGTGCCGTATTCATAATGCAAGATTTTGAGGAAGCCTTGGAAAACTATGCCATCCTTTTCTTTTATACTCCGCTTATCGCGGCGATGGCAGGTAACGTAGGGGTACAGTCCAGTGCAATTATTGTGCAAGGTTTGGCAAATGATATCGTAAAAGGAAGTTTACTCAATCGATTTTTAAAAGAACTGGGGCTTAGTTTGATCAATGGTATAGCCCTGGGGTTGCTCGTCATTCTTATCAATACAATAATAGGAAAACCTTTTGATGTTAGTCTGGCCATTGGTATCTCGCTTTTGGTCGTTATTATTATCGCCGCGATCGTAGGCACTTTCGTTCCTATCCTTCTGAACAAACACGGTATTGATCCCGCTATAGCCACCGGACCCTTTATTACAACCAGTAATGATATTTTCGGAATATTGATCTTCTTTTATATCTCAAAATTCATTCTAGGGTTTTGAGCCGTGCTTCCTCTAAAGCCTCTGGTGACAGAAGGGCTGAAGTATTTTCACATCAGTTTACAGTTCCATCATCAACTATCGACACTCAGGGCCATGTGAACAATCTGGCCTTCTTAGAATGGTGCCTTGAAGCCGCAGAAGCTCATTGGAAACAGAACGCAACACCAACAATGCAGGCTAATTATATTTGGTACGTTCTACGTCATTCTATCGATTATAAGGCTTCGGCATTTGAAGGGGAGGAACTCGAAATCAATACCTGGGTAACCTATGCCGAAGGCGTAAAAAGTGAACGCCATTACAAAATCTTCAGAATAAAAGATAATAAAACCCTCGTAGAGGCTAAATCCATTTGGTGCTTGCTGAATGCAAATACCCAACGCCCTGCCAAAATAACCGAGGAAATTCGTACTTTGTTTATGTGTTAGATCAGACCTGGAAGGGTTTGAAAACCTTCCAGGTATAAACTCTCAATTATGTACCCGATAAATCTCAAAGAAAAGTTCAACAAATTCAACAAACAATGGCATCCCCATCAAATTGCGGTGGTAGACGATATGCAAGTGATCCTGGCGAAGATCCAGGGGGAGTTTGTTTGGCACAAACACGATGATGAAGATGAGTTGTTCTATGTCCAAAAAGGAACCTTGGAAATGCATTTTCGCGACAAAATAGAGATCGTGAACGAAGGTGAGATCTTAGTGGTGCCGAAAGGGGTGGAACATTGTCCCAAAAGTCTGGGAGATGATGAAGTGCACCTCTTACTTTTCGAAAAGATCACCACCAGGCATACCGGCAATGTGCAGCATGAAAAGACACAAACCGAATATCCAAAAATCTAGGCTTTGAAGATCCTTCATTTAGATAAGAACCACCCTCTGCTCATTGAGCAACTAGCTGCTGCTGGTTTTCAGAATGATGAAGATTACGAATCCTCCAAAGCCGAAATCGAGCGAATTGTCCAAGGTTATGAAGGCGTTGTAATTCGCAGTCGTTTTAATATTGACATTCAATTTTTGGATGCAGCCGTAAACTTAAAGTTCATTGCACGAGTTGGCGCAGGATTGGAAAGTATCAATATTCCTTACGCTGAAAGTAAAGGTGTTTACCTTATCTCTGCTCCTGAAGGTAATCGAAATGCCGTGGGAGAACATACTTTGGGGATGCTGCTGGCACTATTGAATAAAATGATCTTGACAGACCGGGAAGTTAAGTTGGGACATTGGAAACGGGAAGCCAATCGAGGGATAGAACTCGATGGGAAAACCGTTGGTCTTATTGGCTATGGCAATATGGGTAAAGCCTTTGCGAAAAAGCTGCGAGGATTCGATTGTGAAGTTATTTGCTATGATATCAAGGCAAATGTTGGGGATGAAAACGCGAAACAGGTTTCACTGGATACCCTTCAGAAAAAAACAGATATACTTAGCTTGCACACGCCATGGACCACATTGACAGATAAAATGATAGATGCTCAATTTATCGCCGGGTTCGAAAAACCGTTTTGGCTGTTGAATACCGCCCGCGGAAAGAGCGTGGTCACAGGCCATTTGGTTTCAGCATTAAAAAACGGGAAGATCTTAGGCGCAGGTTTGGACGTACTCGAATATGAAAATTCATCCTTTGAGTCGTTATTTACATCCCGCCCAATCGAATCGTCTGCAGACCATATCGACCTGCCTACTGCACTTGAAGAATTACTGAAAATGGATAATGTTATCTTGAGTCCGCATATCGCCGGTTGGACGGTGGAAAGTAAAATAAAGTTGGCCCAAACCATAGTCGACAAGATTACAGCCGAATTTTCCTAAATTTAAGCGTGAAAAAAACAATCTTTATTTTTAGTACTTTGATCATTGCTTTGTTGGTTTTGTTTCAACTCAGCAAATATTCGGTGTTGTCTGGTGATTTAAATATTGAGTTTATGATTGCCGGAATTGCCCTGATCTTCTTTTTGATAGGTATCTATCTCAACAAAAAAAGTCTTCAGAAAAAAAATATTTTGGATACATCCGGCAAAATTGACGATAAGAAAATTTCAGAATTGGGAATTAGTAATCGTGAATATGAAATATTGGTTGAAATCTCAGAAGGACTCTCCAATAAAGAGATAGCGGAAAAACTTTTTGTTTCTGAAAGTACTGTAAAAACGCATGTTTCCAACTTATATGTGAAGTTGGATGCCAAGCGTCGGACTCAAGCCATTCAAAGAGCCAAAGATATGAACCTCATTTTGTAAATAAGAAATAGTACTATAGCAGGAGGGATTTTGGTACTTTAGTATGAACCACAATTTCGGTAAAGGCCTTAGTTTTGGCTGAAACTATAAACTATATTATTATGAAAAAAGCTATTCTACGTTACGGATTGTACGGAGCCGCAAGTATTTGCATCCTAGTTATTCTCTCCTGGCTCATCGTGGAGAACTTGAGCTATTCGGTACGGGAAATTATTGGTTATGCCTCCATAGTTGTTTCCCTGTCCTTTGTGTTCTTCGGAATCAGGCATTTTAGGGATAGGATCAATGATGGCACTGTAAGTTTTGGTAAAGCCCTGTTATTAGGCTTGCGATAAGCTTTATCACTGCCCTGGCGTTTGGGGTCCTGGATGTGATCTATATTAAATACATCAATCCTGATTTTACTGAAGAATATTACACCCGGAGCCTGGCAAAATTAGAAGAGACCTTACCCGCAGCTGAATTTGAGATCGAACGGGTCAAAATGGAATCGCAAAAAGAGCTGTTCATGAGCCCGGTTATGAGTTTCATCCTCATGTCCATGACCGTATTTGTTATTGGATTTATAATTTCATTACTCTCTGCGATGATACTTCAACGTAAAAAAATAACTACATAATTATGAAGAATAGAGTGACGGGATTAGGGGGATTTTTCTTCAAAACCAAAGATCCCGATACCCTCAAAGATTGGTACAAACAACACCTTGGGTTAAACACCGATGCCCATGGATGCACCTTTTGGTGGAAGGATGACGACGGTAATAAATGCAGCACACAATGGAGCCCATTTAAGGATGATACCGATTATTTCAACCCCAGTAAAAAGCTGTTTATGATGAATTTTCGTGTGGAAAATTTAGTGGAATTACTCAAAGTCTTGAAAGAGGAAGGTGTCACTGTAGTAGGGGAAATTCAGGAATATGAATATGGGAAATTTGGTTGGGTACTGGACCCCGAAGGCAACAAGATTGAACTTTGGGAACCCATTGATAGTGCTTTTTTATAGGAAAATTCCTGGTTTATAAGTATATGAATTCTAGTTGTATATGTTTAAAAAAAAGTCTTATTTTTATAATTCAACTAAAATCCAATAAATTATGTCTGACGAGAACCAAAACGACGAGAACCAAAACGACGAGAACCAAAACGAAGAAAACCAAAACGAAGAAAACCAGAGCGAAGATACTAGCAACCAGGAAAACGACAACGAAGGAGGCCAAGATGAAGGAGGCCAAGATGAAGGAGGCCAAGACGAAGGATGCCAAGACGAAGGAGGCCAAGACGAAGGAGGCCAAGATGAAGGAGGCCAAGAT
>SMXJ01000001.1 GCA_004356305.1 Bacteroidota bacterium
ACTAAGTCCATGGTTTTCCCTCGACCAAAAAGATACTTCCATGATTGGAGTCCATAATAGGACCAGGAAATCATGGTTGATACTGCAAATAGTACGACTGCAACTGTCAAGAATATATTGGAATAAGGTATGAATTCGGCAAAGGCCTTTGAAGTAATTCCGGCGCCTTCGTAAGATAAGCCGTCAATAATTACAGCACCAGTTCCATCGCCTCCATAATCGAAATAGCCTCCCAAGTTAAAGATGATAATCACCAACGCCGTCATCGTACAGATCACTATTGTATCTATAAATGGTTCCAGTAAAGACACCAGCCCTTCACTGGCCGAGTATTTTGTTTTCACCGCCGAGTGGGCAATGGCAGCAGATCCTGCGCCGGCTTCATTCGAGAATGCGGCACGCCTAAATCCTACTAACAAAACTCCAATTACACTTCCAACTCCAATAGCAGTAGGATTGAATGCTTCCCTTATTATTAACGCAATAGCATCATCAATTAATGAAAAGTTGTCTAAGATGATATACAAACAAGCTCCTATATAGAGGATGGCCATAAAAGGAACTATTTTTTCGGTCACCGATGCTATTCTTTTAATTCCACCTATAATAATAATACCAACCAAAATAGCCAGGATAATACCAATCCAGAATCCGGCGCCCGTACTTTCCAGGTTGAATAGTTCTTTCAAAACAATAGTAGCCTGGTTGGACTGAGCAGCGTTACCACCACCAAAAGATCCACCAATACAGAAAAAGGCGAATAAAACCGCAACAAATTTACCTAATCTGGCAAAACCTTTTTCTTTAAGTCCTTTGCTCAAATAATACATAGGACCTCCATACACAACACCATTTTCGTCTATGTCTCTATATTGAACCCCTAAGGTACATTCCACAAACTTAGTCGACATACCAAGGAAGCCACAAATGATCATCCAAAAGGTAGCCCCGGGTCCACCCAAGGCAATGGCGAGTGCAACTCCCGCAATATTACCATTACCCACTGTACCGGATACTGCAGTGGCCAATGCCTGGAAGTGACTTACTTCTCCATCTTTACTTTCATCCCGTATAGTATCCGGAATATCTCCATCAACAGCCAATTCAGGATCACCAAGCTCAAGCTTTTCAACATCATCATACTTCCCTCTAACTGTGTTCAAAGCTTTTCCAAAATACCTAACATTGGGAAAACCAAAGTACAGGGTGAAGAACAATGCGCTTACCACTAGAAGTATTAAAACGAATGGTATTCCAAAAATTTCAAAGAAAATAACAGCAGAGAAAAAATTTGCCACCGGCTCAAAAGCCTGATTAATTTTCTCGTCAATCCCTATCTCTTGGGTTTCTTGGGCAACGATTAATAAAGGAATGAGTAAGGCAAATAGTGAGAGAAGGTATTTCTTCATGATTGGCTATTTAGTTATAATTGAATTTTAAGTTCAGCAAGATGCTAAAAAAAATGGCGAATTCAAATTATTAGTTACTAATTTCTTACCCCATTTCTAGACATTGTAAAGTTGTTTTAAACTTTCAATTTGATGAGGGCTACCTATCGCAATGAGCTTAGAATTTTTTTGTATAACAGTAGAAGTCAGGGTTCACAATATAATCTCCTTGGGTGTTTTTATAGCCATTGATAGAACAACCTGTCTTTTTGCGAATATCCAGGTCGAAAATTGCCTGCTCTTCACCATCGGAACATATATTTTCAAAAGCGATTTGTTCCACATTAATACTGTCCTGTTCTCCGGAGATTGTAAGATTGTCCAAAAATTCTACCGAGCCTGGCACCACGACCAAAGATGCCATATGGTCGCCACCGATCTATCCGGCATAATAATGTTATCGGCTCCGGCTGGTTTTAGTTTTTTGTTGATCTGCCTTGCGAAAAGAACTACGAAAAGATTATCTGCATCACTTGGAATTACATAAATTAAGGTAGTGGTTTTTTTATTCAGGCCTTTAAAAAAATTTCATTTTCATCTTCATAGCCGTGAACAAATAATCCTTCTTCCTGAAAGCGATCTATGACCTCCTCATCAATTTCAACAACCACAAAGGGTTTATTATACGCATTAAGTTTTTGTTTAGAATGTATTCAGAAATCACCTTGATGGCGTACCCTATGATAAAGATACCGGAAAGCATGAAAATGGAGGTGAAGATATTTTCGGCAGGGCTTAAGGGAGGTAATTCACCTAAACCAACGGTCGTAATGGTAATAACGGTCATATAAATCGAATCGATCCACTCGTAATCATATCGAAATTAATACCAAGAACCCCCACAAGAAATACAAGCACTAACAGGGGTAAGCACCCAGATGAAGTTAGATGTGATTCTCTCCTTCATAGATCAAAAACCGAAGTCCGTTTTACATACACCAGGTCTTTCAGTTTTAACCAAAACGCCAAGGTCAGGTAAATGGCAAAACCCACACCCAAAGTAGCGAATGAAAGATAGATAAAGAATAAACGCACCCCTTTGGCCCGCATTCCCAATCGATCTGCCAATCGGGAACAGACATAATACCCTCGTTTTTCAAAGAAATGACGTATTTTATAGATAAGCTGAAGCATTATTGCAAATTACTGTTTTTTTCTTAACAGTTGCCGAGGAATTTTTAGTTTCTGGTTTGGTGGTTTGGTGGTTTAGTGGTTTAGTGGTTTAGTGAATTTATTTTTCTTCGAAGTATTCATTCTATTTTTTAGATGGTTTTAAAAGAAGCTATCATTTTAGCAAGTTCCGCGATTTCTCCTCGATTCTTTTCATCTTGCTCGTTGGAAATAAAATTTCTTAACCTGGCCTTGGTGCTACAAACCACACACTCATGAGCACAATCCCAAGCCGTCTGTAAGTAGCGATTGAACTGTGCGTCGGTACTTCCTGAACCATCAGCTATATTATTTGCGATAGAATCAGCAGCTCTTATAAACTGAGAAGCTAGTCGATAGGTTTCTTCTTTCGGAAAAGAAATTATTTGAGTGTTGACTCCTTCGCCAAAATCAATCGCTTTTTGATAGATCTTTAAATCCTCGAATTTGAAATAATACTCGCTTTTCATAGTTCTCTTTTTAAATCCTATTATACTAACATACTACCACACTACCATACTAATCCACCGAAAGACCAAACACCTATTACTCAATGCCTATTTTTCAACAGGCTATTGCCCACCGCACACTGTAAACATTTATTTTTCTCGCAATAATTATTTTTTAGCTCAAGTAATCCCTGGCTCTCCAAGGCATTGTTTTCGAACCGGGAGAGGCTTTTGAATTTTTTTACGATGCTGTTATCTTCGGCTTTGATAGTTGTGGCCAACTGTAAAATTTCTTCGGAAATATCCTGGCCTTTTTCTTTTGCATAACAATATTTTAGCGGGATGACGGTATTGATGATCAGCAAATTGATGAATTCTTTGGTGAGACGCTTCTTTCGTTTGGCCGAGATCACTTCAAAATTGTAATGGGAATCCCAATAAGAACTCGAGGATACATTGAAAATAGCATAAAGTTCTGAGAGCGTTCCAGCCGAAATGACCTCAGAAAACAAATGGGGTCTTTTATGAAGCAGGTTAGCCAATTGCGATAATCGTATAGTTGGAAAATTAGCCGGCCTCAATCTGAAAAATTTAGGCACTTCCACTCCTTCCGTGGAGATCCTATATTTCACCCGTGAATACAAATAGATTTCCTGTAGCTGTTCATAATAAGAATCCATTTTATCTCCCTCTAATAAGTCGGCCTGACCCAGCAACAATGCTTCTATTCGCAATAAACTTTGACTACACTTTTTTACAACTTTATGATCCAGGGAGAGCGCGATGCTTAAAAAAGAAGATCCATTGACTTTCAATCCAAAGTTTTTACACAGCAGTCGAAATAATACTGCCTGCCAGTCATTTTTTGATGCTTCAAGTTGCTCGAAAATCGATCGTGACTTTTGTTCAAGTCGTTCAAAATACAATCGGTCCAACCAATTTTTAATAACGAATTCATCAATATCACCAAATTGATCCTCACAATTGATCCACCGCCGTTTATTGGAAAATAGTCTCTTGTAATTCCGAAGCATCCCGGCGTCTATTCTATCCATTAATTCCAAAGTGGGGATACAAGTCTCATCGCTGCGTCGAATATCCATGTCATGTTTCCAAACCACATGTAAGATCACCGTATCATAATTGGTATCTTTTTCGTGATGATGGGTATACCAATGCGAAGAATGTATGTGTATTTCGATGGTGCCGGCCCAAACCCGGCCATCGATTACTACCTGCCCATATATAAAGTCCGGACCCGCATTGTAATTAAGCGTTCCCACTTTTAATACCTGTAATGATTCTCCCTGAATAGTAGCCAACCCGAGTGATGAAAATTTTTGATATTTCCACACATAATGAAGAAAATCTTCATTCATAATAATAAAAAATGGGGGGAGGTAGTTGTGAGTAGCTAAAATAAAAAAAACTCTTCAATTAAGGAAGAGTTTTATTTTTAATTTCCGTATTCTAATCGATATAACCCATTTTACGCATCCAATCGTCGTTATACATCTTACCCACATAACGACTTCCATGATCGTGAAAAAGTACTACAACCACATCATCTTTAGTAAAATGTTCTTTTAACTGAAGTACACCTTTCATAGCCGATCCTGCAGAATTTCCCAAAAACATCCCTTCAAGTTTGGCTAATTTTCGGGTGTAAATAGCCCCATCTTTGTCGGTTACCTTGGTAAATCCATCGATGACATCAAAATCTACATTCTTAGGGATGATATCTTCACCTATGCCTTCGGTCACGTAGGGATAGATCTCGTTCTCATCGAATATGCCGGTTTCGTGATATTTTTTGAATACACTGCCATAGGTATCGATACCCCATACTTTTATACCGGGATTTTGTTCCTTGAGATATTTTCCAACCCCACTAATAGTGCCGCCTGTTCCCACACCCACCACAAAGTGAGTTACTTTACCATCGGTTTGTTTCCATATTTCCGGGCCGGTGCTTTCGTAATGTGCCCGGACATTGCTCGGATTGTCATACTGGTTCACATGCCAGCTATTAGGTGTTTCCTCGGCCAATCTCGCCGCTGTACTATAGTATGAACGTGGATCATGCGAATCCACATCAGCAGGACAAACGACCACTTCGCTCCCCATAGCCCGAAGAATATCTGCTTTCTCTTTACTTTGTTTATCTGTGGTTACACAAATCATTTTATACCCTTTGACGATAGCGACCAATGCGAGGCCCATTCCTGTATTTCCACTGGTGCCTTCTACTATGGTTCCTCCCGGTTTCAGACGGCCATCGGCTTCGGCATCTTCGACCATTTTTACCGCCATACGATCCTTTACGGAGTTTCCGGGGTTGAAGGTTTCATACTTTGCCAATAATAAACATGGCAGTTGTTCAGCCAACTTATTTATTTTCACCAAAGGTGTGTTTCCAATGGTTTCAAGGATGTTTTTAGCGTATTCCATACTAAATTTAAGCCAATAGCCTTCGCGAAAATAGCTATGGTATTCGAGGGTGCAAAGGTACGTTTTCAATAATTGATTCGCAAGAATATACAAAATGGAGTATCAAGCACTAACTGTGAAAAGTGTTGAGTGTTGAGTGTTGAATGTTGAAAATAAATCATTCCCTGTTATTGACAAAAACAATATCTTGCCGTGCTTTTAGGAGTTATATATGACAAAGTATATTTTACACCCCATTTCAAAAGAATACCGACCCGAATTGAATGGCTTTAAGAGCCTTGGCGGTGATCCTTGTGTTGTTCTATCATTTGGATTTTGAATGGATGAAAGGTGGTTTTCTCGGTGTTGATGTATTCTTGGTGATATCGGGATATTTTATAAGTAAAAATATTCTTTTCAGTTTACAAAAAGGAACTTTCACATTTTATGGCTTTTACACAAAGCGAATCAGGCGGTTATTTCCCGCTCTCATCTGCACGCTTATCATCGTCGTGGTCGCGGGATATTTTATGTTTACTCCATTTAATTATGAGCGTTTAGGGATTTCCACTATTTTTTCATCTTTATCACTTTCCAACTTCTTTTTTTGGAGCGAGTCCGGCTACTTTAATTTGGATGGTCCTTCGAAACCCTTGTTGCATATGTGGTCCTTGTCCCTGGAAGAACAATTCTATCTGTTCTGGCCACTAGTACTGGTAACCCTTTATAAGTATATCAAAAATCATCTACTTGGAATTATTGTTATTCTCATTCTTGCCTCCCTGTTGCTCTGTGAATTCCATTTCTCAACGGATCCCGAAGCGGTATTTTTTCTTATTCCCTTTCGGATGTTTGAGTTTTTATTAGGTGCTTCCTGCATTTGGTTGGAACGATTCGCACTAAAGAACAACAAATACTTGCTTGAATTACTATTCCTTATAGGATTATCCTTAATTGTGATCTCGGCGGTGGAATTCAATAGTTTCACAAGTATGCCCGGATGGCTTTCACTAGTTCCTTGCGTTGGGGCCATGTTTATTATTTATGGAGGCAAGGCACCCTTTATGAGTTGGACATTAAAAAATAAAACCGTTGAACTCATTGGCAAGAGTTCTTATTCGATTTATTTAATTCATTGGCCTTTGATAGTTTATTACAGGTATTGGACCTTAATTGAATTGAATCTGATCCATAAAATATCGCTTGGTCTTATTTCGGTCGTATTAGGACTTTTTATGTGGCATTTTATAGAAAATACCTTTAGATACAGAAAACTTAAAACGACTAAAAGAGATCCCGTTTGGTATGTAATACCAGCATTGATCATAGGTATTTCAGTGGCATCGGGAATGGTATGGCAGAGTGAGGGTGTTCCATCGAGATATACGGATGAATTATATATGCCCAAGGAAGAGATCCTTGCCAATAGAGAAATGTACTTCGACGAATATAGAGAAAAAGGTACACTTCTGGACGGAAAACCTAATAAGGGTCATATTATGGTCATGGGTAATTCTCATTCCATCGATCTTATTTTTGCCCTGAGGCAGAACGGATTGGATTCCAAGATCACCGCACTAAAAACATTGGGAAAGTGCTATAATTTCGGTGAATCTTATATAGAAAATGCAGTCGAAACCTGTAATCAAATTAGAGAACAAAATTTGAAAGATGAGAACTGGGATGTGGTTGATGGTATATATCTTCATGATAATTGGCCTGATTGGGATGCTGAAGGTTTTAACCGAATCATAAAGAGAATCCGGAAAGTTTCCGTCGCACCAATCTTCGTTTTTGGTCCAAAGATGACTTACAATAATCAGATTCCGGAAATTGTGAGATTAACCAAATCACTGGTGCCAGACACCATAAATCAAAAAGCTAAAAGATTTGCGCGAAAATTCTTCAAACTTCGAATCAATGATAGTTTAAAAAAGGAATTCCTGAAACCCTATTATGCAAAACAAAATGTTTACTTAATTGATATGCTTCAATTACAGGGTGGCGAAGATTTGAATTCATTTGAAATAATCTCCAGGAGAAATTTAAAATTCCTCTATTTTGATAACTCTCATTTCACCAGACAGGGCTCAAAAGAATTTGGGATAAAAATGAAACATCAGTACCCATTTTTATTTAATGTCAAGTCTCTTAAAAAGAAATATCCTATTTAACACAGCGTATCCCCTATTATTTATTCAAACCGAATGGCCTTTACCGGAGAGATCTTAGTAATAATGTAGGAAGGAATCAACAGCATGATCAAACACAGCAAAAGCGTTCCTACATTTAGAACGATCACATAGCCTGCGTCAAGATAAATCGGAGCCTCGGTGACATAATAAGTATCCGGATCGAGGGTGATTAATTTGCCGTATTTTTGCAACAATAACAGTCCAATTCCAATGAGATTCCCCCAAAAAAGACCAACACAAATGATGTAAATGGCATTGTATAAAAATATCTTACGTACCCCCCAGTCGGAGCTTCCAATAGCCTTCAAAATACCTATCATTTGGGTTCGCTCCAAAATGAGGACCATCAATGCAGTGATCATATTAATTCCTGCAATTAAGATCATGATGCCTATGATGAGGACAATGTTGAAATCGAATAGATCCAACCATTCAAATATAGTGTAGTATCTATCACGGATAGTTATTACATTCAACTCACTGGGCGTGATTTGGTAAACTTCATTGCCAATGTATGTGATATCGTCAAAATTGGTTACGAATACTTCGAAGGCCCCAACCTCATCCTTCTCCCATTTGTTGAGTCGTTGGATATGTCTTATGTCTGCTAAAACATATTGCGCATCAAACTCCTGAAAGCCGCTGTTGTAGATCCCAACAATGGTAAAACCCCTGCTCCTTGTTCTTTGCTGACTGTTTTCCTGAAGAAAAAAGGTATTCATCTTATCTCCTAACTCGAAATTGAGACGATTTGCCAGAAAAGCGGAAATAATAACTTCATCATTCAGTGTTGAAGAAAAATTTGGCAATCGCCCTTCCACCAAATATTCCTTGAAATATTTCCAGTTGTAATCGGCTCCTACCCCCTTGATCACCACACCTTCAAAATCGGTTGCAGTGCGTATAACACCTCCTTTGGAAGCCGTTATTTGTATATATTCGATTCCGGCTACCGAAGTAAACTCAGGGTAGAAATCCTGATTCATGGAAATAGGTGCCTGAGAATCGTCACTATTGTTGTTATCGTAGTTTGTGATAATTAAATCACCGTGAAAGGCCGATACTTTTTCCCTTATTTTTTTCTGAAGGCCAACCCCTGTTGCAATCGATATCATCATGATCACCACACCCAATGCGATAGCCGTAATGGCAATTTTTATAATTGGTGCCGAAATACTACTTTTATAATCCTTGGAGGCGACTATGCGCCGGGCGATAAAAAATTCGAAATTCACTGGTTTGTTATGCGATTATCTTTCTTCAAAAATACGTTATTATTAGTGAAACTAGGTTTTAATAATCTTAAGAATGGTGATTCCTGTTTACCGAAAAGTGCCTATTCGATTAAAATCTATTTTCCGATTCTTTACCTGATTTTTTTATCCTGCGGAAGTGGTAACAAGGACAAAAACGCATCTAAGATTGAAGAAAGTGTAATTCATGATAGTGTCGATATTGACAATTTCATTCGGGTTCCAATAACCGGGGCTGATCAACCTCTTTCGTATCTTCCTTTACTGAAAGGTAAAAAAGTGGGGATAGTTGCCAATCAAACATCTCTGGTTCGCGAAATTTCACCCAAAATAACCGATAAGAATGGTATCCATATCGTCGATTTTTTAGTCAGCAATGAAGCGGATATCAGTAAAGTCTTCGCACCCGAGCATGGCTTTCGGGGTAAGGCAGATGCCGGGGAAACCGTAAAAGATGGGGTTGATATTAAAACCGGTCTTCCCATTATTTCCCTCTACGGAAAAAATAAAAAACCCACACAACAGCAACTCGACGGAATTGAGGTAATGATCTTCGATATTCAAGATGTTGGGGTCCGATTTTATACCTACATCGCTACACTTCATCATGTGATGGAGGCTTGTACCGAAGCCGGGATCCCACTCATTATCCTCGATCGTCCCAACCCCAACGGACACTATATCGATGGCCCCATGATGGAAGAAGAGCTTAGCGGTTTTTTAGGAATGCATCCTGTCCCTTTGGTGCACGGAATGACCATCGGTGAATATGCGCAAATGATCAACGGCCAGGGCTGGCTTGCTGATGATATGAAATGTGAAATCAAGATCATCAAGTGCAAAAATTACACCCACAAAACCCCCTATTCGTTACCCGTTAGACCTTCGCCCAATTTACCCAATGATGTTGCAATTAATCTTTATCCTTCATTGGGGCTACTGGAAGGAACCAATCTCAATGCAGGCCGTGGTACCGAAATGCAATTTCAGATCATTGGATCTCCATTTTTGCCTGAGGAATTTTATCAGTTCAGTTATACACCTCAACCTAATTTTGGAGCCAAATACCCCAAGCATAATGGTATTGCTTGTAATGGCCTGGATTTACGAAAAACTCCCAGAATGAGCCGGGTGGATCTTAATTGGATCATCGAAGCCTATCTCAATCATGAGAAAAAAGAGAAGTTCTTTAACACAGCCAACTTTACCGCCCATGCAGGAACAGCCGAATTACAGCGGCAAATAGAGCAGGGCTATACATTTAAGGAAATACGGAAGACCTGGTTGAGGGATCTGCAGGCATATGATAAAATGCGACAGAAATATTTATTGTATAAATAATATGTCATAAAGAGCGAAGCGAAGAATCTTTAGCAGAGATTCCTCTCCCGATAGCTTTCGGGATGTTACGCTTCTTCGGAATGACGGGGGGCTAAGTGTTGAGGCGCTTTTTCATCTCCTCTACTATATTAAAGGCGGCGGGACAAATCGCCACATTCTTTAATGTGAGATTGGAGATCTGTTGAAATTTCTTTCTATCGGTATGTGGAAATTCCCGGCATGCCTTTGGGCGCACGTCATAAATACTGCAGTAATTATCAGTTCCTAAAAATGTACAAGGTACTCCCTGCAACACATGATCGTTCTCTTCATCCACACGTAAATATCTTGCGATGAATTGCTGTTGCTTCAATTTAAAATGTTTGGCGATGCGCTGTATATCCTTGGGCGTGAATAAAGGACCTGTGGTTTTGCAACAGTTGGCACAACTTAGGCAATCGGTTCTTTCAAATTCCGCTTCATGCAATTCCAGCATCAACGCATCCAAATTCTTCGGGGGTTTTCTCCTGAGTTTAGCGAAGAACTTATTGCCCTCGATATGTGTATCTTTAGCTCTTTGTGGGAGTGCTTTCAGAATTTCTTCCATGTTTCAAAAGTACGAAGGATGAAATTAAAAGTGATGAGTGCTTGTTACTTATCGCTTTTTGCATATCGCTTATCTTTTTTATACCTATTCAACAATTTGACGTTTAACAATAAAAATCAATGCAAGATATCTTTGGCAAGGCTTTACTCGATTACTACCACGGGAATTATTCCGAACATATTATAACCGAAACCAATATCAGCGAGGAAGACGAATTATCATTGCCGTATCTTTTTAGGAATTATGCCGAAATGCCTGCGATGGAACAAAAAGCCCTGGATCTCTCAAAAGGCAAAGTACTGGATGTAGGATGTGGGGCAGGGAGTCATTCTTTATATCTTCAGAAAAAAGAAATAGATATTACCGCGATCGATATTTCAGAAGGGGCGGTAAAAGTAACGCAACTTCGGGGGGTAAAAGATGTTCGAAATTCGAATGTGTTGGATATTTGCGGAGAGAAATTCGATACCATTTTGTTATTGATGAATGGTACAGGGATCTTTGAGAAAGTAGCATCGGTTTCAAAATACCTTCAGCATCTAAAAACACTGCTAACAACCAACGGACAGATCTTCATAGATTCCAGTGATCTAAAATATATGTACGATAAATCCGATGAAGGAGGAATTTGGGTTCCCTCCAACCGATATTACGGTGAACTGGATTTTAAATTGAAGTATAAGGGAGAAGAAAGTGAGTCCTTCCCTATATTATATATGGATGAAGCGCTATTCGAAAGATCATGTGTTGAAAATAAGATGACCTTTGAGTTGATCACCCGTGGTGACCACTTCGATTATCTGGTACGACTTACTACCGCGGAACATACCCTTTCTTAACCAAGAAACTCATCATCTCAACAAATAGTTCACTTTTCCATTGTGTTGAAATTTCCTTTATATCTATTGTGAGTTCGGGCTGTTTTCGCGTTATTTTCTGACCGAGTTCACTTTTGTAAAAAGCGTCGATCTCATTGTTATCGCTATCGGTGGGTCTTCCATCCTGAGCGATCATTCGCTGAGCCGCCTCCGTTCTATAGAAATTGGTCATGGAATTGATCTCATTTCGTGTAAAATGTTTTCTATAGGCGAATGACATAAAGAAAATGAGGTCTTCCATGCTTTTATCTTTGTCCAATTTCATCTCTTCCCATTCATTTTCGGGAACATTCGATGATTTAAAATTCTTTTTCACAGCATCAAAAACGCTAACGTAGGCTTCTGTATACTCTTGAGAAGTCCCTTTGGTATTCAATAATTCGATGATATCACCTTGAAAATCATCAACTTGTGCTTCGACGTAAAAACAAATCAGCGAAAAAAGCGTTAAAAAAATTGACCTCATTCTTAAAATGATTATATATAGTTTATGTTTGCTAAAAATACGAATAATACGTTATGAGACCCTTCTCTATTAAATTGTTTCTCTTACTATTTACCATCATGGCTATTCATAGCTGTAAAAAAGACGATAGCCCTGTGGAAGAGATGATTGATCCTTTAGCTGAGAATAGGAAGGCGCTTGGAGAATCTGCGGAAGAAATCCTCTCCGATGATATATATAATAGTCTAACCATAGAACTGGCTTACTCGGAAGATTACAAACCCACCCAGGAAACCATCGATAATTTTAGGGCTTTCCTTATGGCAAGGGTCACCAAACCACAGGGAATAATCTTTGTTGAAACCGTGGTGCCCGAACAACCAAATGATCCTTTTACGATCGAAGAAATACGAGAGATCGAAGATCGTATCAGGACGAAATATACAGAGGGGGACAATATTGCAGTTTATGTCTTTTTCTCCAACGGAAGTTCCACAAACGACACCCAAACTACTGTGACCTTGGGTTCAGCTTATCGTAATACGTCGATAGTGATTTACGAACGTACTATTAAGGTAATTACTGAAAGCGATCCTGTCATCCTTCCGTTACTCGAAACTACCACGCTAAATCACGAATTTGGACATATCTTAAGCCTTACTAATATTCTTGGAGATGATATTCATCAAATGCATGAGGACCAAGCACATCTTAAACATTGCTTCGTGGAGGAATGTTTGATGTATTTTGATGCTGTCAATGTCACAAGAGCAAGATTGGAGCGTTTGATACGACGCATGGAAGTACCTGAATTCGATCCACTTTGTATTGAAGATCTACAGGCGAAAGGTGGATTGTAAGGTTTAAAGTGTTAGGTAAAATTAGCCATTTGCCCTCATTCTTTACTCCATACTCTATATTCATCATTCACTATTCATTACTCAATACTCAATACTCAATACTCAATACTCATTTAGAAAACTTTCTCTCCGTTTATATAGGTGGAAAAAATTTTTATCTTCGGAATGTCATTCTCATCACAGGTCATGATATCTGTGTCCAGGAGTATAAAATCTGCGAATTTACCGGCCTCAATACTCCCTTTTTCGGCTTCTTCAAAATTGGAATACGCAGCCCAAATTGTCATCCCGCGTAAGGTTTCCTCACGTGTGAGTGCTTCTTCTTTTCTGAAACCTCCTTCGGGATAATTTTTCAGGTCTTTACGTGCTACAGCTGCATAAAAAGTGTGCATTGGATTCACCCTTTCCACCGGAAAATCGGTTCCTAAAGCAATGATACCGGATTTATTTAATAATGTTTTATAGGAATAAGCCCCCTTAATTCTATCCGGTCCTACCCTGTCTTCGGCCCAATACATATCGCTTGTAGCATGTGTAGGCTGCACGGACGGTAGTATCTTTTCTGAAAAATATTCGAAATCTGATGTCGTAATGATCTGTGCGTGCTCCACTTTCCACCGAGGATCGGCGATATTTTTGAGAGTCTCTTTATAAACCCTCAACACCGAAATATTCGCCGAGTCACCAATAGCATGGGTGTTCATTTGATATCCGGCAGCTGCTATTCGTTTTGCCAAAGCAGTTAATTCAGCTTCATCGGTTCCCATCGCTCCAAATTGGCCGGGTTGATCGCTATATTCTTCCCGCATGGCAGCTCCCCGGGATCCCAGCGCACCATCTGCCGATATCTTAATGGAGCGAACATTCAACCGATCAGTTTTTATGATGCCTTTGTCTAGATAGTACGCAAGGTTTTGAGGTGAATTGCTCACCATTGCATATACCCGCATTTTAAATTGCCCTCTTTGTTGCAATTCATCTATTAAATCGATTATATATTTGCTGGTACCCGCTTCATTAATAGTAGTGAGCCCAAATGCCAAACAGATCTTTTCAGCATCTATTAGCGCATTTACAACATAATCTCTGGTTGGCTTGGGCATAATTCTCCCAACCAGGCTCATGGGTGAATCCACCAATAGTCCACTAGGTTGTCCCTCGTTCAGAATTACTTCACCGCCTTCCATTCTGGTTTTAGCGGTAATCCCCGCCATTTCTAACGCCTTGCTGTTCACGATCATGGCGTGACCGTCTATTCGGTGTAGTGAGACTGGTGTGTTTGGAAATAAGGAATCCAATTCTTTTTTAGTGGGAAATTCTTTTACCTCCCAATCGTTTTGATCCCAT
>SMXJ01000002.1 GCA_004356305.1 Bacteroidota bacterium
CCAACCGCCTCGAAAGCTTCCTTCGAGAAAAATAGAAATGCTCCGTTCACCCAATTGACTTCCAGTGGGTGGGTATATTCCTTTTTCCGTTTAGGATACTTTTTCGGGATGTTGCTCTCCAGGAAACTCCTTCCAAAAAGTAATCTGCGCAATCCCTTGTTATGATCGAATGAAGGCACTAAATTGTTATACTCGTCGTAGTTTTGAGCCGTACAGACACCAACTTTTAGATGGTTGTTCATAAAATCTTTCGACAGCGATAATCCATCATTCAAGAGCATCGTATCGTTGTTGAGAAACAAAAGGTAATTGGCTTTAGCAAATTGTGCCCCATACATATTTCCGCCACCGAAACCGGTGTTTATATTACTTCGATGCAGTGAGATATTACTTTTCTCTGTGCTGTTTGGAAAATTTTCTTTTAGCTTTTTATATTCAGAAATATTTGAATTATTATCCACAACTATCACTTGATACGAAATAGTAATGTCGGTTTTATCTGCTACTGAAGCCATACATTTGAGCGTATAGTCTGTAGAATTATAATTGATGATAATGACAGCAACATCGTACATAGTGTAAACTTAGGATAAAATACTCTTATAGACATCGAGATATTGCTTTGCCGTACTTTCCCAGCTAAATGTATCGGCGCGGGCGATATACCAATCCTCATAAAATTTCGGGTTATTTTTATAGGTAGTCATACCATTTTTAAGCACTTCAGCCATATATTGTGATTCGTAATGATCCCAATAAAAACTATGCTCACCCCCAATCTCAGGTAAAGAAGTATTATTCGAAATAAATATGGGTTTTCCAAATCGCATCGCCTCAATTGGCGGCATCCCAAACCCTTCCCTAAGTGAAGGAAACACAAAAGCCTCACAGTTTTGTAAATAGTATTGCTTCTGAAGATTTTCCACTTTACCGGTCAATAGTACCCGGTTTTTGATTCCAAATTGCTCCACTTTTGAGCGCAGATCATCTCCATAAGGAGTTGTGTTATTTCCGGAGAGAACTAAGTTATATTCAGGTAAAAAACGCAACATTTCAACCAGGCTAATAAAATTCTTGCGTTCGCTAAAATCACCGATAGAGAATAGGTAGGGAGTTTTGGGAACCACCTCGGGTTGGTAATTTTCAGCTATAGAAACATCAATAATAGTGTTACCATTACGTATGACGTATTGTGGGACGTCGGGTACTTCAAAATGCGTATTTGTATCTTTTTTTGTAAACTCACTGATGTAAACAATGGCGTGAGCACGGTGGAGTTTCTCTCGAAAAATCACCTTCAGTTTTTCTTGAATTCCCGGAGAGCCCTCCGTTACAAAATGAATATCATGTACCGTTAGCAAATATGGAATATCATAAAAAGGTTCGATCTTGATGTTTTGATTGAGACAATGCCATAGATCGTACTTTTTCTTTATTCTGAAGGGTTTGTGTCGGGTGATAGATCTGTATTTATTGTATTCGAATATCGCTCCGAATTCTTCTTTCCATAGTAAGGGTTTATTTACGTTCAAAGTGATTTTCAGATCCTTCGGATCCTGGCTTGCTAATGCTTTGATAAGATGGTAATTGAACTGACCAAACCCACTATACTTATTCTTTAGGTTATGTGACTCTAAAAAGATCTGTTGCATGGGTCAGTTAATTTTTCGGTATAACAACCATAAATTGACATACCGCTTAAATACCGAAAAAGCATTGATATACGCCAAAATAAAACCTTCTTTTCCGTCCAGAATTCCGAGCCGTAGTAAATATTGGTGCCAAAATCTATAACACGGCCGAAACAAAAAGTGAAATAAATTTGGTTTCTTTTTCTTTGCATACATCATTCGGGCCTGCAATACACTATATCGGTGGAGTTTAGAGGTGTAATCGTCAAAATTTTTATAAGTGTGGTGTGGTAGACGTGTTTTTAGTTTGGCTGTAGTTCCTTTGGCATCCAGTGTTTCGTGAACCAGATCCCCATTGAATTGGCAATGCTCTTTCTTGAAGGCACGGATCACCCAATCGGTTTGAAAACCGCTGTATTTAATGCGTTTCCCCATAAAATACATTTCCCGTTTTACATAGTAGGCGATAGCTTTAGGTGCTTTAAGGGCATCCAGGATTTCCTTTGCCATGTCTTGGGTTACTTCCTCGTCCGGGTCAAAAAACACGACCCAATCGTTCTTAGCCTGCGAAATCGCGTAGTTTTTTTGCTCACTGAAGTTATCGAATTTTCGCTTCAAAACAGTGACTTTTTCATGCTGTGAAGCCAAAGCAACTGTGTCATCACTACTATAAGAGTCTATGATGATTATCTCATCGGCAAACCACAGGCTTTTGATGAAATCTTCTATAGCCTCTGCTTCATTGAGAGTTATGGCTAAAGCACTAATTTTAGTGGTATTCTCCAAGGGTTGTGATAAGTTTGCGTAAAAGTAATAATTTTACAAGGATTTATTCTGAATAGTGCCGTGGCAAAATTACCAATTATAATGTATCATCAGGTGGACCTCAACGAAAACGCAGGTCTCATTATTTCTACAGAAAAACTTGAGGCTCAGTTTGAGTTCCTGGCTGAAAATGGCTATCACAGTTATCATCTTTCAAAATTGATACAACTTCGGGAACTTACCGGCAAGAAGAACATCGTTATTACTTTTGACGACGGCTATGTAAATCAGTTGGAATATGCCTATCCATTACTTCAGAAATACAATTTGAAGGCCACCTTCTTTATACCCCTGAAATACATTGGGGGTGAAGACACCTGGAATTCACCTGCATCTCCTGTTATGGATCAGGAGGCACTCAATTCACTTGATCCCACCGTAGTTGAATTGGCGTATCATTCTTACGAGCACAAAAAATACACCGAATTATCTCCTGAGCAGATCGAAATCGATACTCGAAAAGCGTTCGAGGTTGTTTCTGAGAATGCCTTATCCTTTGGGCCTTATCTGGCATATCCCTATGGCAAATTCCCTCGAAAAGATCCTGAGAGAACATGGTTCTTTCAGCAGTTACAAAAAAATCATTTCCAATACGGACTTAGAATAGGAAACCGACTGAATATTTTTCCGTTTAAAGATCCTTTTGAAATACAACGAATCGATATAAAAGGTGAATACAGTCTCTCCAGGTTCAAACGAAAAATTAGATACGGGAAACTTTTTTGATGTTTAATTTTCTTAAACCTTAAACCTTTATTTCGTCGCTCTATCGAGTAATATCAACTTCACATATCTGGTAAAAACTCCATAGGCATTAACGGCAGAAACCACCATTCCCGGGACTCCATCGCGAAAACCACCCTTTAAAAAGTAAGAACTAAAAAAACGGTAGGTAGGTTTTATAAAGAGTAAAAGGAGGGTAGTCTTCTTTCCTTTTTTATGAAGTTGTTCCGCCTGAATCCAGGCATAGCTTTCCTTTTTGGCAATGTAGTGTTCCAGGCCTCTGTAGGTAAAATGCAAAACGGGGTTTTTAAGCTGTCCAATACTGCCTTCACAATGTAATTTTTCATGTACCAAACCTGTATAATGTGTTCCTATCCGTTTAACTACGCGGAGGACCTTGTTATTGTGGTGGTAAAGGAAGCGGTTCATGTAAAAATGTGGAAAGTCGAGCTTGTATCCTCCATGCTTACCGGTTTCAATGGCGTGTTTTAATTCGATTTGCAGGGAATAAGTGATACGCTCATCAGCGTCCAAAAATAGTACCCAATCACTGGTGGCGTGTTCTAAGGCATAATTCTTCTGATCCGAAAAATTATCAAATTTACGTTGTAGAAAGTGAGTAGCATAGATCCTGGCTATATTTGGTGTGTCATCTGTGCTGAAGGAATCCACGACAATGATCTCATCGGCAAATTGCACCGACCGGAGGGCAGCTTCAAGATAAGCTTCCTCATTGAAGGTTGGAATGATCACGGTTAGACTAGCCACACGACAAACTTAGGAAATGTTTATTTAAACATTCCATCTGTCCTCTAAAAACAACAATAAAAACAAATGAAATAACTTTATATTTCGGGTTTTAACGGATAAGATCTCAAATTCCCTATGTCGAACACACTTTCTGAAAAATATTTCTGTCGAATCTGCGGAAAAAGTAACTTACCTTTGTCCCGCAAAATTCGTTCTCGTTTTGAAAGATCTTACAACATCAATAATAATAAGCACTTACAATTCGCCGCACTATTTGGAAATGGTGTTGCATGGTTATAATAATCAAAGCTACCAAAGTTTTGAAATTGTTATCGCCGATGATGGATCTACACATGAAACCAAGGAACTTTTGGCGCGGATGCAAGCTGAAGTTTTTTATTCAATTAAGCATATATGGCATGAGGATAATGGATTTCAAAAGTCACAAATTCTGAATAAAGCAATTGTTGCCTGTAGTGCACCCTATATTATTATGAGCGATGGAGATTGCATTCCGCGTCAGGATTTTGTAGAGCAACACTTTAAATATAGAGAAGAAGGGTATTTTTTGTCCGGAGGATATTTTATGCTGCCTTTGAGTATCTCCAAAACGATCACTAAAGACGATATATATACTCAGCGATGTTTTAATATTTCATGGCTAAAACAACATGGCTTAAGATCTTCATTCAAGAATAATAAATTGTCTTCAGGTCCACTGAATGCCTTTATTCTGAATACGATCACGCCCACGAATGCTAGCTGGAACGGCCATAATTCTTCGGGTTGGAAAGACGATATACAGGCCATTAACGGATTTGACGAACGTATGCAGTATGGAGGACAAGATCGGGAATTGGGAGAGCGGCTCAGGAATTTTGGATTAAAAGGTAAACAGATCAGATACCATGCGATTGTGATTCATTTGGATCATCCAAGAGGATATAAGACTGAAGAATCTTTAGAGCGAAATTTGGAAATCCGGAAGGTGGCGAAGACCGAAAATAAGAAATGGACGGAGTTTGGAATAAAGAAAGGTTTAATATTCAATGAATAATGCTAGTCCGTCCGAAGTACCTGCCCGTCCGAAATACTTGCCCGTCCGAAATACTTGCCCGTCCGAAATACTTGCCCGTCCGAAATGAAATGTAGGCGGGAAATGTAGGCGGGAAATGTAGGAGGGTAAGGAAGGCGGAATTAATGTGTAATGAAAAATGTATAGTTTTATTCAACTCCTCAACTCCTCAACTCCTCAACTCCTCAACTTTCTTATATACCCCGATCTTCCAATAGGTTTGTTCTTTTTTTGTAGTAATGGTTTCAAAGGCAATCTCTTTCAATCGGGGATTTTCTTTAAAATACTCCCAACAGCCCGTCCCCTCTCTAAAAATAGAGGTTATCAGAATGCCATCATTTGTGAGATGATCCAGCATTAGATCGAGTACAGGTGTTTTTTCGGATTCCGGGATATAGTAAAATGCTTCGTTAAATACAATGGCATCAAAATCTCGTTTGGGTCGAAATTTGATGGCGTCTTCTGCTAAAAACTCTGCTTTAGGAAATTGTTTTGCTTTTGCCTTTTCAATAGAGACGCGTGAAAAATCAACCCCTAAAAAATAATCATACTTAAAATCTCCTAATCGTTCATTAAGAACTCCATCACCACAACCTATATCCAGTATAGCAGGGTTCTCAGGCGCAAATTGATTGAAATAATCGATGATCTTATAATATCGCTTCGCCTCCATATCACTTTTCAGGCTATCCCATCTGCCCCTTTTGTATTGCTTGTTCCATCGTCTTTTACGGCGCCAATGGTGAAATTTATTCAGGAGATTCATCAGGTTAGATTTTTAAGTTGATATTCTAAATAGGGTTTCAGTCTATTCAAGATAATTTCGGGTGTTAATTCGAGGTAAAGTTGCTCGGGATTTTTTTCAATATTTTGTCTTTCTTCGCGAGTAAAGTTTTCAAACAGATTTGGTCTCTCCTCCATTAAGTGAACAGATTCGTGTGTTATTCCATTTTCAAAGCTATTCCAATCTCCTTTGTTGATATAGGGTGAATAAATAGTAAAAGTTGGTTTCCCAAGGGCTTTCGCAATATGCACACTTCCTCCCTCATTCGAGATCAACAGGTCGCATTGGTTCATCAATTTTATAAAACCACGAATGGAATCCTCATAAATATCCAGATCGATCTGTTCTTTCCTGCTGCAAAGGTTATATATCTTTTCAGCCTCATGTTTTTGATGAGGAGCATAATTGAAAAGCAGGGTACCGTGAGTAGTTTCTGCTATATAATCTATCAATTGTGCCGTATACTCGTAGGGCAATGATTTGTTAGGTGTACTACCCAAAACTCCCAACATTATGACGGGTTTTTTAAGATCTGAGGTTTTTGAATAGGCTTGTTCTTCCTCCGTGAGAAAGATATTGTAACGAGGATCGGGATTGGGAATTGTAAATACTGAATTGAGCATATTGATCCTGTCTTCGATCGCTTTTCCGCAGAAAAGAGTCGCCTTTTCTAAAAAGTCAACCGGATGGGTATAGAATGGTAATTTTAGTTTTTTATGTGCCCTTTTAAAGCCCGCCCGTATCGGTGCTTTGGAAAAAAGGCACATCATCTTACTTTGAAATTTCGAGTAGGGATCCAGGACGATATCATATCGTTCTTGTCGTACCTGAAGAATTGCTTTCAATAGAACCAAAGGCTTTTTTAAGTCTTTGTCATTTGCTAAAATCAACCGATCGATATTCGGATTTTGCTCTAATACACCGGCTGTATAATCGTATACAAAGTAAGAGATATGGCTTTGAGGGAAGATGATCTTCAAATTATTGGCAAGTACCGAAGCTATGAGCACATCGCCAATTCTTTTGTTTTGTATGACAAGAATTTTCAAGCGTTTTTATTAAATAATTATCGAGTAAACCAATTAAAAAACAGAAACGCATGGAATCAATCATTTCATTCCTTCTTTCAATAAAAAAATAAAACATTCAAAAATCTTCTTTTTATTTTTTTATTTTTCGTTTCTTCATATAGTTTACCTTCGCAAGGTATCTTTTTTTTAAAGTTAATTAAAATTTATAATGAAGGAAACTTTGGTCGTTCATCCCGATTATAGCGATAAAACATTCAGGTTACGAGATGTGATCAATCGTTTTGATGATGTAAGTGAACTTGTGATGGAAGGGGAACGCAATACCCTGAAAAAGGTAAAGATCGAAGAGGAATATTTCAACATTAAGAAGTTTAAAACACCGACTTTTATTCAGGGATTGGTCTATCAATTTCTTCGGAAGAGCAAGGCGAGACGTTCTTTCGAATACGCCAAAAGACTGTTGGATGCAGGCCTCAAAACTCCCTTCCCGGTCTCTTATATGGAGTGTTCAGCATTCGTACTTAAAGAAAGTTACTATATCAGTCGGCATTTGGATTACCATTTCGATTTCCGTGTATTGAATCATAATCCGAAATGGCCAAATCGAAATGTAATTCTGCAACAATTCGCAGCGTTCACGTTTCAGCTACATGAAAAGGGAATCAACTTTTTAGATCACTCTCCGGGAAACACCCTGATTGTCGAATCCGAAGAAGGAAAATACGATTTCTATCTCATCGATCTAAACAGAATGCGCTTTGAGTCAATGGATTTCAATAAGCGAATGAGAAACTTTAGCAGAATGTGGCTCTCAAAGACAATGATCGATATAATGGCACCGGTTTACGGCAAATTATATGGTAAAACTTCCGAAGAAACCCATCACTTGATGACCCTTTATAGCAGGAAGTTTCAGAAGAAAGTGAATTCGAAAAAATTGAGAAAAAAGAAAAATAAATAAATGTAATTTCCTTTTATTATCTAACCACAAAGGACAGCAAAGAAGGCGCTAAGTTCATGGATAAAGTTGGAATACTATCAACCATCAACTAACAACTACACTGCTACATTAGACTCTCTTAGCGCGTCGTTCAAAGACGTCTTTTTATCGGTACTTTCTTTACGTTTTCCAATAATTAAAGCACAGGGTACGTTATAATCACCCGCCGGAAATTTCTTGGTGTAACTGCCCGGAATGACCACAGAGCGCGCGGGAACAAATCCTTTCATTTCTATTGGACTGTCACCGGTAACATCGATAATTTTTGTTGATGCAGTTAAAACGACATTGGCACCTAACACGGCTTCACTTTCTACACGAACACCTTCTACCACCACGCAACGGGACCCGATAAATGCATTGTCTTCTATGATCACAGGTGCTGCTTGTAAAGGTTCTAATACGCCTCCTATACCAACACCACCACTAAGGTGTACGTTTTTACCGATCTGCGCACAACTGCCCACCGTGGCCCAGGTATCGACCATGGTACCTTCATCAACATATGCGCCAATGTTAATATAACTCGGCATCATGATAACGCCTTTGGAGATATATGCGCCGTATCGAGCTACTGCATGTGGTACCACCCGAATACCTTTGGCTTCGTAGCCACTTTTCAACGGAATTTTATCGTGGTATTCAAAAATTCCTGCTTCCATTGTTTTCATCTTCTGGATCGGGAAATATAATACCACGGCCTTCTTAACCCATTGGTTTACCTGCCAGCCATCACTAGTAGGCTCAGCACAACGCAGTATCCCCTCATCACACATGCGCACGACTTCGCGAATGGCATCAATTGTTGTTTGATTTAGTAATTGGGAACGATCGTCCCATGCGGTTTCTATGATTTGTTGTAATTCGGTCATTAGAATATAATTTACAGCAAAGATAATTCTCCTGTTTAATAAAGAACGGAATTTTGGCATACTATTTTCTAAACACTTATTTTTGCAGCGAATATGGCAAGAATACTGGCTTTAGATTATGGAACCAAGCGCACGGGAATAGCAGTTACCGATGAACTGCAAATCATCGCTTCGGGTTTAACAACCGTTGAGACTAAAAAGCTACTTCTTTTTTTGAATGATTATTTTGCTGAAGAAACCGTAGAGTTGGTACTTGTTGGAGAACCCAGGCAACGCGATGGAACACATTCGAGTGTGGAGGAGGAAATTGGTAAGTTCTTATTGGAATATTCGAAAAAATTTCCGGATATACCCCTGCAAAGGGTGGATGAGCGATATACTAGTAAAATGGCATTCCAAACCATGATCGATAGTGGATTGAAAAAGAAACAACGTCAAAATAAGGCATTGATCGATGAGATTAGTGCCACCATTATTCTCCAGACTTATTTGTATAAAAAATAATAGTAACAGAAAAACAATGATTCTACCCATTTTAGCCTATGGTGATACAATATTGAGGAAAAAGACAAAATCCCTCTCCAAAGACTATCCTAAATTGGATGTACTATTGGACAATATGTTCGAAACCATGTATGCGGCTAAAGGTATAGGTCTGGCCGCACCGCAGGTGGGATTACCTGTCCGTTTGTTTATTGTGAATGCGACCCCTTTTGAAGATGATGAAGATCTGACGGAAGCAGAGAGAGAGTTTGCGTCAACATTCGTTCAGGTGTTTATCAATGCTAAAATGGTGGAAGAAACCGGAGATGAATGGGCCTTTAATGAAGGTTGTTTGAGCATACCCGATATTCGGGAGGAGGTGTTTCGTCAGCGAACTATAACGATCGAATATTACGATGAAAAATTTGTGAAACACAAAGAAACCATCGATGGAATTGTAGCAAGGATCGTTCAGCATGAGTTTGATCATATCCAAGGAATTTTGTTTACCGATAAACTATCTGCTCTAAAAAAACGTTTGATAAAAGGAAGATTGGCAGACATTACCAAGGGAAAAGTTGAAGTGGATTATAAAATGCGGTTTCCTAAAGTTAAAAAGAAATGTTAATGCGTTTGGAAATCTATATCGAAGCCAACATCTTTGAACCCTATTAAGTGAAAACTGCGGGAAACAAAGCATTTCAAACTTAAAATAAGCTATGAGTTTAGAAAAAATACTATCCATTTCCGGAAAACCCGGGTTGTATCAATTGAAATCCCAAACCCGATCAGGTCTTTTGGCCGAATCTATTGTTGACGGAAAGAAAATATCGGTGAGTGCACGTCAAAATGTAAGTTTACTTTCCGAAATAGCCATTTACACATTGACCGAAGAATTACCTCTGAGTGAAGTTTTCAGCAAAATTTCAAAAAAGGAAAATGGAGGAGAGGCCATTAGTCATAAGTCGTCCAAGGATGAACTGGAAGAATATTTCTTTGAAGTCTTGCCCGAATATGATGAAGACCGGGTATATCCAGGAGATATAAAAAAAGTGATACAGTGGTATAACCTGCTGACAAAGAATGGTATCACCGATTTCTCCAACAAATCCACTGAAGAAGAGACTTCCAACGCAGCCACCGAAGATTTAACGAAGAAAGTAGAGGAATAGCTCTTAATAACTTTCCGATAAAAATGCCGTCCATATCCCTTCAAATGAGGTGATTTTTTTAGTTTTATTGAATGAATTCAAGACAAGACCAACTCAAGGCATACGACCGATTATTAACGATAATGGACGAGCTGCGTGAACAATGTCCCTGGGATAAAAAACAAACCATTCAAACCCTGCGTCATCTCACTATTGAAGAGACCTACGAGCTGGGTGATGCCATTCTCGAAAACGATCTTGATGAAGTCAAGAAAGAACTGGGAGACCTTTTATTGCATATTGTTTTTTATGCCAGAATAGGCAGTGAAACCAACGATTTCGATATGGCAGATGTCGCCAATGACATTTGTGAAAAACTAATTTCACGTCATCCTCACATTTACGGCGATGTAAAAGTAGCCGATGAGGAAGAAGTAAAACAAAACTGGGAAAATATAAAGCTGAAGGAAGGCAAGAAAAGCGTGCTTGAAGGCGTCCCCAAGTCCCTGCCGGCTATGGTAAAAGCCTACCGTATTCAGGATAAGGTTTCCGGAGTAGGTTTTGATTGGGAAGAACCCCATCAGGTTTTCGAAAAATTAAAAGAAGAGCTGGATGAGCTGCAACACGAGGTAGCCGAAGAAAATTCGGAGAAGATCGAACAAGAATTTGGTGATGTGCTGTTCTCGCTGATCAATTATGCCCGTTTTCTAAAAATAGATCCCGAAAGCGCCCTCGAACGGACCAATAAAAAATTTATCAAGCGTTTTCAGTATTTGGAAAGCAAAGCAAAATTGCTGGGCAAGACCTTAAAAGAAATGAGCCTGGCAGAAATGGATGTGTACTGGAATGAGGCGAAAAAATTATAGAATTCTGTTTTTGTGTATTTTACCCCTCAGCGTCTCTATTTAATTAAAGTTCGAAAACGATCAACCTTCCGTCTATTCTAACTTCGGAAAGACCAACATTTTCTTTTATCCACTTCAAATTCTCTTCAGAATAAAAAACAATATGCGTGGGATCATTTTTGTAGTACCAGTTATCGAAAGAGATATCTTTTGGCAATAATTCACTCATGCAACACAGTTTTCCGCCTGATTTCAATAAGTTTCTCATAAGTTCGAATTCCTTAAATGGATTGTGGAAATGTTCCATTGTTTCACAGCAAACAATGAAGTCATAACGGTCGTTCAGAACTGATTCATCAAAATGAAAGAACGGATCCCAGAGACTCATCCGATACCCTTTATCCGTCAGTAATTTTGAAATTACCGGCCCTGAACCGGCCCCAAAATCAAGGCCTTTGCTATTCGAGTCAAATGATTGGCAAACTTCATCGACAATTGGCGTGACGAACGATTGATAATCGATGTCATCAACATTATTGTTGTGTGACAAGTAGCGTTCTTTCTCTTTTTCTGAAGTTAGATAATGGTTAGAGTGCCGGAATATTGTTCCACAAGTATCGCAATTATAGAACTGTGGTGAAAGTTGCCGCTGATTGGAAGTTGATCGATTACACAGCGGGCATTCCATGAGGTACTATTGTTTACGTAATGACCGTATTTTAACCAACTTGGATTTCCACACATCCAATTGTTCTTTTTGTTCGGCTATGTTCTTTTGAACTTCTTTTACCAATGG
>SMXJ01000065.1 GCA_004356305.1 Bacteroidota bacterium
CGGGAAAGTCTTTTATCATTTTGGCTATCCATTTAAAACCGGTAAGGCCTTCCTTGAATTCCACACCGAAGCTTTCCACGATCTTGCGCAACATAGGTGTAGAAACTATGGTGGAACCCATAAACTGATTACCGTTTAGTTTCCCTGCTTCTTTGTTTTGTTCTAAAATGAAGTGAGATTTAATGATCATAGCCTGATTCCCATTCAGTAGTGTCATTTTTCCTTCGGAATTCCTAACCGCGATTCCCAATCGGTCACCATCCGGGTCGGTACCTATGACGATATCCGCCATTTCTTTATCTGCCATTTCCAGGGCAATTTTAAGAGCTTCGGGCTCTTCGGGGTTGGGAGAATTGACCGTAGGAAAATTACCATCGGGCTGGGCCTGTTCTTCAACGATGGTCACATTTTTGTAACCTGCCATTTCCAATACCTTAGGGATCATCGTGATCGATGTGCCATGTAGTGAAGTAAAAACGATCTTTAATTGGTCCTTTGCTTCTTGTGAGGTTTCAAAACTACCGTTTTCCACCGATTCTTTTGCAAAAGCGGCGTCCACTTCAGTATCGATAATAGAAATGAGATCTTCATCGGCATCGAAGTTTATATCGGAATATTGCAAGGCGTTCACTTCCGCGATTATTTCAGCATCCTGAGGTGGAACGAGTTGCCCTCCATCTTGCCAATACACTTTATAACCGTTGTATTCGGGCGGATTATGAGAAGCTGTGAGAACAATTCCGCAGTGACAATTGAGGTGACGTACCGCGAAAGATAATTCGGGGGTGGGGCGTAATTCAGAAAAAAGAAAAACGTGCACTCCGTTAGCCGAAAATACCTCGGCAACCGTTCTGGCTAGCGTATCACTGTTGTGTCGGCAATCATAGGCAATAGCCACTTTTAACTGTTCATCGGGGAATTGCTTTTTTAAGTATTGGGAGATCCCCTGAGTATTCTTTCCGAGAGTATATCTATTGATGCGGTTGTCGCCAACACCCATAATACCCCGCATGCCCCCTGTTCCAAAATCCAGACTTTTATAAAAGCTATCATCGAGTGTATCACTGTCGTAGGCGATCAGTTCTTTAATGGTTTCCCGGGTTTTAGAATCAAAAAATGGAGTGAGCCAATGGTTGGCTTTCTCCAAAATAATAGGATCTATGTATCTCATAGGTTGTGTTGAATCCCGATGGTTATTAGGAGCAAAAATAACGATATTTAGTGTTATTCTTTCTTGTTTAGTACTTCTTTAATACTATAGTTCTGCTGTTTCTTTTTACTTCGGAGGATCAATTCGCCTAAAAAGCCGGCGATAAAAAATTGACTTCCGAGGATCATCGCAGTCAGGGCAATGTAGAATTGGGGACGTTCGGTGATGAGTCTGCCTGTTGGGTTTATGAATAATTTGTCTATACCCAAATAGACAGCGAAACAAAAACCTACGAACAGCATTAAGGCTCCCCATGTTCCAAAAAAATGCATTGGCCGTTTGCCAAATCGGGACAAAAAGGAGATGGTAATTAAATCGAGAAAACCTCTTACAAATCGTTCCATACCAAATTTAGTTTTACCGTATTTACGGGCCTGGTGTTGTACTATTTTTTCACCAATGCGCTCAAAACCGGCGCTTTTGGCTAATACAGGGATGTAACGGTGCATTTCACCTGTTACTTCAATAGTTTTGATCACTTCACTTTTGTAGGCTTTTAGACCACAGTTGAAGTCGTGTAATTTCACTTTGGAAGTTTTACGAGCCGCAAAATTGAACAATTTAGAGGGTAGGTTTTTACCCAATAGCGGATCGTATCGTTTCTTTTTCCATCCTGAAACCAGGTCATAACCTTCCCGGGTGATCATATTATAGAGTCCCGGGATCTCTTCGGGGTTATCCTGAAGGTCGGCATCCATGGTAACGACTACATCCCCTTGTGCCATCGCAAAACCGGCATGTAGCGCTTGTGATTTTCCGAAGTTCTTTAAAAACCGGATTCCCTTAACATTGTTGTCTTTCTCTGAAAGTTCTTCGATCACCTTCCATGAGCCATCGGTACTACCATCGTCAATAAATAGAATTTCGTATAAAAAACCATTGGACCGCATCACTTCCGCAATCCATTGGTGTAATTCATTTAAGGATTCTTCTTCATTCAGAAGTGGAATGACGATGGATAAATTCATTAATTAGTCTAAACTGTTCGGGTCTTTCTTTTTCATGATCAATGCCACTAATAATCCAAATACAGAATAGAAAGCTAATTGGAAAATAAATCCTCGTAGTTGTTTTCCAACTGAATAGCTATTTTGACCCTCTAAATCGGCGATCGCCTTATCTATATCTGATTCCGGAGCTCCAAAACGCTCCATCATACTTCGGGTAATTTCTACAATTCGTTCCTGTAGGTATTCTGCTGCTCCCGGGTCGACAAGATTGAAAATAAGAATACCGGTAATCGTTGCTATGAACAGTCCGATAGCAATGGTGATAAAATAAGAGGTAAATCCTTCTTTAAAGGAAATGAATCCACCTAAAATTGATTTTGATTTAGCAACCGATACAATTCCGATGGCCATAGCAACTAAAAACAAAATTATCCCAAGCCACCATTTGGTAAGCGTTTCTAGGCTTACTGCATAAAGTAATGCTGTAATTCCGGCTATAATTCCGCCTAAGATAAGCCCATAATTAGATGCGCTTTTTTTGAAAGATATGTTTGTGCTGTCCATATTGTAAAGTTTTTTGGTTTTGCTGGTTAGTGAACAAAAGTAATGAATTGTTACGTTATGAGATCTTATTTGTGGAAAAGGGTATAATAGTGAATAGTGACTAGTGAAAAGTGCGAAGCCGGAAAAAGAGTATAGAGGATAGAATATCGAGATGATCAGTTTTTATAACTTTTGAGTCTTAAACCCTAAACCCTAAACTCTAAACCTTCAACTTAAAACCAACAACTATAAAAACCTAAACCATTGTACGTCTTGACGGGTATCAACCTATAATTAAGCCGTTCACCAGTCAACGAATATAGAATTCAGAATTTTTATAAAAAAAGAGAATAACTATTGTTCGTTTGCAATTATTCATTAAATTTGCACACTCAAAATCGAGGAGTAAAAAAATTAAAAGGCGATGAGAAAAGGTATACATCCTGAGAATTATAGATTGGTGGCATTCAAAGATATGTCTAATGAAGACGTATTTCTTACAAAGTCTACTGCAAATACAAAGGAGACAATCGAAGTGGATGGTGTTGAGTATCCTTTGGTAAAATTGGAAATTTCCAGAACTTCTCATCCATTCTATACCGGTAAATCTAATCTTGTCGATACGGCAGGACGAATTGACAAATTCAAAACCAAATACGCGAAATTTAAGAAAGTAGCTAAGCCTGAGGTTAAGATTGAAACCAAGGCAGAAGTTAAAGCTGAAGTTAAGACTGAAACTAAGGCAGAAGTTAAAGCTGAAGCCAAGACTGAAGAGGAATAGACATTATTACCCATATATAATAAGCCTTCGAGAGATCGGGGGCTTTTTTATTTTACACAACTATCAAGTAAGCCAATCAACTTTATTATATTTACTGAATACTCGATACTCAAAATTAGAAAATGAACTACATCCTTTTCGACGGCAATGTTCGTAATCAATTACTACCATTTACTTATACCCGCCCTGTGGCGGACATTCGTATTGGGATCTTGACCCTACGCGAAAAGTGGGAGAAGTATTTGGGCTCAACTACCACAACGGTAACTGAAGATTATCTGGGAATTAAGTGGCCAATGGTCGAATTGGAAACGAATATATTGATAAATGCTTCCTTTTTGCCTTCTGAAAATTTAGTTCAACTCGTAAAAGGGCTAACTGAAAATAAGGCCATATTCTATAAAGATGAACCTATTGCCTTCTTTTCATCTGAAGGACAGGAAATAGATTTTGATCAGTTTGAGATAATTCAGTATGATCACGACGACCTACTCCGAATTGAACATACCTGGGATATATTTTCCAAAAATCATGAAGCTATCAAACGTGATTTCGATTTATTGACCCAAGGGCGTAAATCACAACCAATACCTGAAAAGACGGTAACTTTTAACGAGAAAGATATTTTTATAGAGACCGGAGCCACATTACCTTTGTGTTCTCTAAACGCTACAGACGGCCCTATCTATATAGGTAAAGATGCCAGGATATTAGAAGGGTCTATGATCCGTGGGCCTTTTGCGCTTTGCGAAGGCGCCCTTGTGAAGATGAGTGCCAAAATTTATGGCGGGACAACTGTCGGCCCTTTTTGTAAAATAGGAGGAGAAGTAAACAACTCGGTTCTGTTCGCTAATTCGAACAAAGGCCATGATGGCTTTATGGGTAATTCTGTGATCGGTGAATGGTGTAATGTGGGAGCCGACACCAATACTTCCAATTTAAAGAACGACTACTCCGAAGTACGTCTTTGGGATTATGAAACCGGTGAATTTGCGAATACGGGCTTGCAATTTTGCGGCCTTATGATGGGCGATCACAGTAAATGTGGTATCAATACCATGTTCAATACCGGGACGGTTGTTGGCGTAAGTGCTAATATATTTGGCAGTGGCTTTCCTCGCAATTTTATTCCAAGTTTTAGCTGGGGGGGTAGTGCAGGGATGACAACCTATAAAACCAGCAAGGCTTTTGAAGTGGCCAAAGTGGTAATGGCCAGGCGCGACATAGAATTCGGTGCTGAGGACGAAAAGATACTTGAACACATTTTTGAAGAAACCACAAAATTGCGCAGACGTTGATCAATATAATTTGACCTTGGTTTCAGTTGCACCTAGACTTCTAAGATATTCCAACACTTCAGTAGCATCTTCGCCACCTTGTTCGGCGTGATGCAATAATGTGAATCCATGGGGGCCTTTCGCATGCAATGTGAGAGGAAAAGCCTCCAACATAGGTCTCACAATTTCTATTTTGCCAAATAATGCCGCTGTAAAAATATTGGCCTGTGCGCCTTGATCGAGTAAATACCGGGCCAATTCCTTATATCCCACATGTGATGCAGCTCCTAAGGCGGTCTCAAAATCTCCAAAATTCCAGTCATGGGCTGCGTTCAATAAGGTTGGGTGCTCCGAGAGAAGTTCTTTAACAATTTCCATATCACTGTGAGCTTTTCCAACGAAGATATGTACCAGCTCCTTATCTAATTGTGGATCATTTTTGAGAGGTGTTGGAAAGGCGAATAGTGGAGTAGTGCTTAGCAATAACGTTGACCCTCCGACGGCTTTAATAAATTGAGACCGTTTCATGATTCGATGAATTTTGATTTCTAAAGTTCTGAATTAAAATAGATTATAAGATGTTAATTGTGAATTAATTAACCTGCAATTTACCTCGATCAATAGGCATAATCTGATATAGGCCAAGGAAACTGAAATCTGTATAATTCCAATGATTCATTTCCTGGACAGACATAAAGCGAAGATTTATAATTATAGGTCGAAGGATCCTTAAAAAATGTTACAAACTATCCTTCATTTTTCTAACCCTCTTCAGAAACAAGAAATTCTGCGGATTAATCCCCAGGCCACTTACCTTTTTGCTCACGAAACGAATCGCCATATCATAATACAACGGGACAACAGGGGCTTCAGCGATGATGATAGAGTCCATTTTTGTGTAGATGAGCTTTCGTTCCTCAATACTCGTAATTGACAAGGCTTCTTCGTACAAACTATCCATGGTCGCATTTTTGAAATGTGTATAGTTCGGGCCCCTAGGTGTAAAATTCGGACTGTAAAAAAGCGAAAGATAATTCTCCGCGTCGGGGTAATCTGCCACCCAACTGGCACGAAAGACGTCCAGTTCGCCACTACTTTTCATTTGGCGAAGGGTAGAAGGTGGCATCACATCGATAGTTACTTTAATCCCTATCTTTTCCAATTCCCTTTGTATATATTCACAAATGTCAAGGTATTGGCTATTGGTGCCAATTATTATCTCTGGATTTGTATCACCGGTTTCAGTTTTGTATTGCTCAACCAATTGGTAGGCCCTTTTGGGTTGATAAGTATAGCCTTCTATTTCGTTGAAGCCCGGTAATCCTTTGGGGATAAACCCGTATATCGCCGGCACGCCCATTCCATTCCTGAGATAAGTCACCATTTTTTGACGATCGAAGCCGTAGTTTATCGCCTGTCGTAACAGCAGGGACTGTATCTCCGGTGTTTTAGAACCTTTGAAAAATCCCAGGTATTCGGTATTGAGGTAGGGTATTGTTAAGAGTTTTACCCTGTCTTTGTATTTCTCTTGCAGCTGTCCTTCGGTAGTTAATATTTCATCCTTATACGAATTGTCCAAGCCCGACATAAAATCGATCTTTCCTTGTGCAAATTGTAAGAACTCACTTTGTTTGTCGGGTAAAAAGGTGATCGCTACTGCTTCCAGGTAGGGGAGTTGTTCGCCATTTTCGTCTTTTTCAAAGTAGATCGGATTCTTTCTGAAAACCAGCTTCACATTCTCTTGCCATAGCTTAAACTGAAAAGGCCCTGTTCCCACAGGATTTCTGCGAAAATCATTTCCGTAGAACTCCACCGCCTCTTGAGGTACTACCGAGAAATAACGCATCCCCAACATCCCAATAAATGGAGGGAAGGGCTGTTTCAATATAATTTTAAGGACCGAATCATTTTCGGCAGTCACCAATTCCACATTGTTCAATGCCCAACCTCCCGGTGAGGCCACCTTGGGGTCTGTCAAACGATTGAAACTATATTCAAAATCATAGGCATTTACGGTTCGTGTTCCAGCTATTCCGAAGACATTGTTTCTATGGAAATAAACATCATTCCGAAGTGTGAAGTAGTATGTACATGTACTATCTACTATTTCCCAATACTTCGCGATATCCGGTTGTATGTTCAGGGAGTCGTCGAATTGTACCAGGCCGTTGAACAATTGATTGGTGGGCCAAATATTTTGCGGATTTCGGGCGAAAGCAGGATCTAGAGAAGTGATGTTACTGTGCTCATTGTAACGGAAAACCAGGTGGTCACGGTTGCTTTGGGTATCACTTTCGCAAGAGGAAAAAGCTGCGGTCAAGAATAAAACCATCCAATATGATTTTAATATTCTGGCCTTCTTCATGAGAATATGTTCAGAAAATCTATAGTCAGAAGTCCGAAGTCGGAAGTACATATTTAATTTATATTTCGTTTAAAAGCAACCATCGTGTTCATGAGATCGTAAGGTTCTTTATATAAAGTATCAAAAGTGGAGAAAGAAATATACTTCCTGTTTTTTGCTTTATAGAAGTATGTTACCACTTCTGCTGAAGAGCATATGGAATAACCCATAAATCGCCTGAAATCCGGATTGGATAGTGAAATCCAACCTTCTGCAATATTCAGAGCAATAGAACATCCTGACTTCATAATTTGGCTATATAAATTATACATTCGTTTCGTCGGAAACGCTGTTGTCAGTTCATCGATTTTTTCTCCCGGCACCATATTTTTCACCAAATGATAATTTTTTCAAATTTAAAATACATAGAATAAAGTTATTGAGGGGAGTTAGCAACTTCCGACTTAGGTCATTCGACTTTTGACTATTGCAATAATAATCAATATTAGTTCGTATTTTTGCGAATCATTTGCTAAAGTACAAGAATGCCCTCCAAAACCAAAAAAGTCGCATTTTATACCTTGGGTTGTAAACTGAATTTCAGTGAGACTTCCACCATTGCCCGTAGTTTTTCTTGCGAAGGATTTGATCGCGTCGATTTCGATGATAAGGCAGACATCTACGTCATCAATACCTGTAGCGTAACCGAAAATGCCGACAAGCGATTTAAAACCATAGTAAAAAAGGCACAAAGAGCTAACCCGGAAGCGTTTATCATTGCCATAGGTTGCTATGCACAATTGAAGCCCCGGGAACTGGCCGATGTGCACGGAGTGGATATGGTACTTGGAGCTACCGAAAAATTCAATATCACAGATTATATCAATGACCTTTCCAAAAATGAATTAAGTGAAATACATTCCTGTGAAATAGAGGAGGCCAATTTCTATGTTGGTTCCTATTCCATAGGTGATCGTACGCGTTCTTTTTTAAAGGTGCAGGACGGCTGCGATTATAAATGTACTTATTGTACCATTCCTTTGGCCAGGGGAATCTCACGAAGCGATACCTTACAAAATATAATAGCGAATGCCGTGGAAATATCTGAAAAAGGTATCAAAGAGATCGTATTGACCGGTGTCAACATTGGTGATTATGGTAAAGGTGAATTTGGGAATAAGAACCACGAACATACTTTTTTCGAATTGTGCGAGGCGTTGGATCAAGTGCCGGGGATCGAACGATTGCGTATTTCATCTATAGAACCCAATTTATTGAATAATGAGACCATAGAGTTTGTAGCGCGGTCGAATTCTTTTGTGCCGCATTTTCATATCCCCTTACAAAGCGGGAGTGATGACCTTTTAAGATCGATGCGTCGCCGTTACAAAAGTGAATTATTTACGGAGCGAGTTGCGAAGATTCGTGAGGTCATGACACATGCTTGCATTGGTGTAGATGTGATTGTTGGCTTTCCCGGTGAAACAGAGGAACATTTTTTAACGACCTATAATTTACTTTCGCGGTTGGATATATCGTATTTGCATGTTTTTAGGTATTCTGAAAGGGATAATACTCAAGCCGCCGGCATGAATGGCACCGTACCCAAAAATGTTCGAAGAAAACGCAGCAGGATGTTGCGTGGGCTTTCGGTAAAAAAGAGAAGGGCCTTTTATGAGAGTCAGTTAGGGACTACCCGAACCGTTTTGTTTGAAGGTGAGAACAAGGAAGGCTATATCCATGGGTTTACCGAAAACTATGTAAAAGTTAAAGCGCCTTGGGATCCGGAATTGGTCAATACATTACACAAGGTAGAATTGACCGAAATAGATATGGATGGTTTGGTTCGGTTCGAATTCATTGAAGCCGAAGTCGCACAATAAGCCTGTCCATTGATTCCGCCGGAGAAGAGGGAATACCCAACCAATTTAAATACTGATCCCCACGGGAAGCAACGTCTTATATTTTCTACGGTTACGTCTCATAAATCCGGCTATTTCAGGACTGGTAGGTACCAAACAAATACCCCTGTCCTCTACCTCTTCAAAAACAGCTTTGATAAATATATCTCTGAAGCCTTGTTCTTCCATGTCTTCCGGCATTTCGTATTTAGTTAGAAATATTTTACGATCCTGAAGGGCATACTCAATGCGGGCCATATTATCGCCTACTTCGAGTTCGAATTGTCGTAAGAATTCGTTATCGGTAATTTCAACATCTTCAATCATAGGGAGTTAATTTTATGATTAGTTCATCGGTACTTCTATGAGCAGCAGTCGGCTGTCTTTTTCAATAGTCATTGAGATACTTTTTGTATCCCAAATTCCTATGGCATCTCTGTCACCAAGTATTTCATTATCGACGACAACCGCGCCTTTTATCACTAATAAATAAATACCGTGGCCATCTTGTTGCAAGGTGTATGTAGTTTCTGTTTTTTCTGAAAATTCCCCAATATTAAAATAGGCTTGTTGATGTATCCAAAGTTCGTTCTTCCTGGCAACAGACCTTGGTTTGACCACAGTGCTAAAGGCATTGGGTCTAATAATGTCTGCTATTTTCTTTTGGTCGTAGCGAGGGGTGACGTTTTCAGTTTCAGGTAGGACCCAAATTTGAAAAAGTTTTAATTCCTCTTCATGGCTTGCATTTATTTCACTATGCTGCACGCCACTTCCCGCACTCATTACCTGAATTTCACCTGATGAGATAACACCTTCGTTTCCCATAGAGTCTTTGTGCTTTATCGCTCCAAACTGAGGAATGGTAACGATCTCCATGTTTTTGTGAGGATGTGTACCAAAGCCCATTGCCGGTGCAATAATATCATCATTCAAAACACGCAACAAACCAAATTGTAATCGATCAGAGTCATAATAATTCGCAAAGCTGAACGAATATCTCGCCTGGAGCCAGCCTAAATTTGCTGTTCCTCTTGTAGCTGCAGGATGTAAAATCTTCTCCATAAATTCCTCTGAAACGGGGTGAGAATTTTATCTTTGCTACAAAGTTACAAAAAATAGAAAGGCCAAATGGTTATATCCTTGTTAAAGCCTTATGAGTATTGAAAAAATCCATGTTTATTTTGTTCCTGGGCTGGCGGCCAGCAAGGAAATTTTCAAAAACATTCGTTTGCCCGAAGACCGTTTTGAAATTCATATTCTAGAGTGGTTACTGCCAAACAAGGAAGAATCCCTCGAGCAGTATGCTTATCGAATGGCAAAAAAAGTGACCAGGCCGAACGCTGCATTGGTAGGAGTTTCTTTTGGCGGGGTAGTCGCTCAAGAGATGAATTCATATTTAAATCTGAAGAGATTGGTCATTATTTCCAGTGTAAAGACCAGGGATGAACTTCCTAAGGGATTGAAATTAGCCGGAAATTTTGGGGCCTATAAAATTGTTCCTACCGGATTGGCATCGAATATAAAAGATCTGGCTCGCTTTGCGATCGGTGCCCGATCTAAAAAACGACTCACTTTATATCAGCGATATCTTTCGGTTCGCGATAAAGTGTATTTGGATTGGGCCATTAAACAATTGGTTTGTTGGGGACGAACTGAAACCATAAAGGGAGTTATTCATATACATGGTACCGCAGATATTGTTTTCCCTGTAAAAAATATTAAGGATGCTGTCTTACTGGAAGGTGGTACTCATGTGATGATATTGAATAAGGGTAGTAGGGTTAGTAAACTGTTGGAAAA
>SMXJ01000066.1 GCA_004356305.1 Bacteroidota bacterium
TTAATAGCGGGCTTTGCAATATCATTCTTTTCCAAATACAACATAAATCTCTTACCTTCCTTCGCCATAATTGCAGCATAACGATCTTTTTCTTTATCAAATTCTTCCGAGATCAACTTGAAATTCTCCTTGCGGGCTCCTGATACTCCATCATATGTTCCCGCGACTCCTGAGTATAGATCGCCCATACGCTCTCTGAGTTCTGGATCAGCGGAAGCTACATAATTATCGCCCGTTGTGATCACCAGATTTTTCCGGAGATCTTCTAAGGTATCATACAATCTTTGAGCGGACTTTTTACCTCTGGGATTATTATCGATGATATCCTGTGCTTTCTTCTGCGTTTCTTTTATTTCATATACCATATAGGCCAGATCCTCCACCATATTGAATAAGGTGTGGGTATATTCTTCCTGTTCCTTCCTTTCGGCCAAGGTAGTGAGCGATGTAGAATCATATTCGGCTTCCACGATATGCTCATAGGTATTTTTCCCTTTCGTCAAAACTATCTTATACTTCCCGGCAGCTACTCGCTTGGGTGTGAAACCACCAAACGCTAATGTCTTTCCTTCTGCCATCTTTGGATAGCTGCTTATGAAATTCCAATAGACAATATTTATCCCTTTGGATTTACCGGGATTCAAAGAAGTAATTTTATTTCCATCCATATCCTGAACTTCCATCTTCATCTTTCCGAAAGTATGTCGTTTTTTCAAGTAATAGACAATTCTTGCCGAGGTTGACCTGTTACGGCCAACGAATTGTGTCTCCGCTCCAAAACTACCTGCAAATCCGCTTTCTTCAACCATGGTAAATGGCTTCGCCTTAAAAAAGTGTATGTCTTTAGCAAGTACCTCCTGGCTTAATTCGCGCAATGGGCTAATATCATCGATGATAATAACGCCACGGCCGTGAGTTCCCATTACAATGTCATTGGTCTTTTTTTGCAGATCGATAAAATGAATCGCAACCGCCGGCATATTATTTGTGAATTTCGACCAGTTATTCCCTCCATTGATAGTCACATACAAGCCGAACTCTGTACCTAAAAATAAGAGATCCTCATTTTCATAATCTTCTTGTATGTTACGAACGAACGCTTTTCCTTCAATATCGTCTGATATAATATTTTTCCAGGTCTTACCATAATCGGTGGTTTTCAATGCATATGGCTTTAGATCGCCATGAGTATGCCCATCAAAAACCGCATAGGCAGTGCCTTTTCCGTGCACACTGGCTTCGATGTGATAGACCCAGGTATTGGCTGGAATTCCCGTAAGGTTAGGGGTTACATTGTCCCATGTTTTTCCGCCATCTCTGGTTACTTGCACATTGCCATCGTCGGTACCCACCCAAAGAATATTTTCATCAAGCGGGGATTCGGCAATGGTAAAAATAGTGGTGTGGTTCTCTGCTCCACTGTTATCCACAGACAGCCCGCCGGATTCAAGTTGGTTTTGTTTGCTGGGATCATTGGTCGTCAAGTCCGGTGAAATAATTGACCAACTATCACCCATATCATCCGACTTATGTAAAAACTGACTTCCCATATAAAATCGATCCGGTGCATGTGCACTCACCGCCATAGGTGCGTTCCAGTTGAAACGAAGTTTGGCCCTATCTTTTTCTTGTAGAGGTTGCACCGTTTTTGTACGGTTGCGATCTATATCATAGCGCCACACATTTTGAGCCCCTTGCATTTCAGAATAAATAATATTTTTTGTTGGGTGTTTTAATACTCTAAACCCATCTCCGTATCCTATGCTGTTCCAATCCCGGGCATTTACACCACCTGAAGAGGAAGAGGGGCCGTACCAACTCCCATTGTCTTGTAAACCGCCATACACATTGTAAGGCTCGGCATCGTCCACACTAATATGATAGAATTGAGAAAGTGGAAGGTTTTCAACTATCTCAAAGGTAGTTCCACCGTTCCAGGAGCGATAGACTCCTCCATCTGTACCGGTATACATGACATCACTGTCATTGATATGGAAGGCTATATCGTGAATATCACTATGCATTCGCCCGAGGTCCTTAAAGGTTTTTCCACCATCACGGCTAATGGATCCGTTTAATCCACCTTTTACAACAATATCCGGATTCTTTGGATCTACCGTAATTCTGGAAAAATAAAACGGGCGTACCACCAGGCCAAAATCATTGTTCAAATGCTCCCAGTTTTGTCCGGCGTCCGTTGATTTCCACAATCCATTTTTGGTCTTGTCATTGGTCTCAAGTACCGAATAAAGAATATTACTCTCGCTGGGTGCGATAGCGATCGTGATTCTTCCAAGATCTCCGGAAGGGAAACCATTATGTATCTTATTCCAGGAGGATCCTCCATCTGTAGATTTAAAGAGCGCGCTATTGGCTCCCCCCGAAGTGAATCCCCATGCACTTCTTCTAAATTCCCACATGGAAGCATAGAGGATATTCGGGTTTATAGGATCCATGATCACATCCCCGGCTCCGGTGGATGGATTGATATATAAAATCTTGCTCCATGTTTTTCCACCGTCGGTTGTTTTGTACACGCCCCGGTCTTCACTATCACTCCACAGAGCGCCCAACACACCCACGTAGACTTCGTCGGTATTATTCGGATTGATGACTACGGAAGCAATACGTTCACTATTTTCAAATCCGGCGATGGCCTTCCAATTGTTACCACCATCTGTTGTATGGTATAAACCGTTTCCGATAGAAACCGAATTACGTGTCCAGGTTTCTCCGGTCCCTACCCAAATGGTTCGATCCGGATCTTTTGGATCCAAAGTTACAACGCCAATCGATTGGGCGTATTCTTCGAAAATAGGAGAGAAGGTGGCGCCACCGTCCACCGACTTCCAAACACCACCACCGGCAGTACCGGCGTACATGATTCGGGTATTTGTGGGGTGCATTTCAAGGTCGTTGATCCGTCCGCTCATAAGAGCAGGGCCGATATGACGTGCAGTCATATTTCCGAAGAGTTCTTTTCCTTTTAAAGAGATGTCTTGCGCAGATAGCGACATAGATAAGAGCGCTGCTACACAAATGGGGGTTATCAAATTTTTCATTTTTGGTTGTTTTTTTGAATTTATTCCTTTGAAATGGTTGTCGATCATGTACAAAAAATCCCCGGCTGGCAGGGAGTTTTTGTGATGTAGTAAATAGGGTTAATCTTTCTTTTCATCGGTTTCACCTTCTGGCATAACAAAAAGTGCGTCTTCAATCTCAGAATTAATTTCTATGTTCTCAATACTTATCGACTGAGCTAATTGTCCATTATACTTGATACCTACCGAATAAGGATAAAAGATATCGCCTGCTTCTTGATAGTCGCTGAACGTAGTTTCAACTTTTACCCCTTTCTGAGGTCCGGATGGAACAGTGGATTCCTGAAGAATAGGAACAAAATTTTCCTTGTCGAAATAATAAATCACAAACAAATCTTCTTCTTTACCATCTACGACGATTGGATTTTTATTCAGCTTTATCTTATATGTTTCCACTCCTTCCACAATTTCTTCTCCTAATAATTCAATGCTATATCCATTATCGCTATAATTTAAAAATGGGTCCGGAAATTCATTCGCTTCATTGCGCTTGTAATTGGTTGAGGTTTCTTCATCGACAGCTTCAGCTTTCATACTTTGGAAATTGGTCCTCCATTGTTTTTCACCGTCAAATGCCTCCGGAATAAATGTCTGTCCTTGAAGGTCTATCTCAATGGCCATTCTTCCATCCAACATAAGTGTTGTAACGAAATTAAATATTTGCCCGCCGAAATCAGCTTTTCCTTCGGCCTTTATACTTTTTATCGCATTCCATGCATCTTTTCCTCCTGTATTTTCAAAATAGTTGTCTAAGATCTCGTCTGCAGTTTGTGCGGTTGCCATAGGAGTAATAGCCAGAACTAACAAGGCGAAGAATAATGTTTTTACGGTTTTCATTTTATAGGAATTAAGGTTTAATGTAAAAGTAAGACAACATGCTTGTAATTATGTTACATTTAGATACAAATTTTTCAGAATTTTAACAAACACAAGACTTTTAAATTATGCGATTTCACACCAGAAAATGGATCAAACCCGAAGACTTAAATCCGAATGGCACTTTATTTGGGGGCCGATTACTCGAATGGATAGATGAAGAAGCCGCGCTCTATGCGATCATTCAGTTGGAGAACCCACGAACGGTTACCAAATATATAAGTGAGATCAACTTTAAAAGCTCCGCGAAGAAAGGAGACATTATAGAAATTGGGGTGAAAGCGGTAAAGTTCGGACGCTCATCGTTGACATTGGCATGCGAAGTTCGTAATAAGATGACGAGAGAAACCATTATTACGATCGATAGAATAATTATGGTAAGCTTAGGGGATGACGGGAAGGTGATGGCGCACGGAAAGACCGAGACTGAGTTTGTGAAAGACAGGCTTAAAGATGACTAAAATCTTTCCCTGTTGGTAATTCGAACAACTCCAGATCAAAATAGGATACCGCCGCTATTGTATGATCTAAAATTTCGGATTGAATATGCTCATAATTTTCCCAACGCTTATCCTTGCTGAAACAATAGATCTCTACCGGGATCCCTTTCTCTGTCGGGGCTAAATAGCGCACCATTAAAAACATCTCTTTATGAATAGCAGGGTGATTGTGCAGGTAGGCATCGAGATACTTTCGGAAAATGCCTAGATTGGTTTGGTTTCTGCCATTTATCAATAAACTCTTATCGGCATTATTCGCACTGTTGGCTTCCTCAATATCTTTTTGACGATGTTGAATATAGTTTTTCACCAATTCAATATTTTTGAATTCCTCGATCTCTTTTTCAGAAAGAAATTTAACCGAACTCGTCTTGATGTAAATGGCCCGTTTAATTCGTCTACCATTACTTTCCTTCATCCCTCGCCAATTTTGGAAGGAATCTGAAATCAAACTATAAGTAGGGATAGTGGTATAAGTCTTGTCAAAATTTTGGACTCGCACTGTAGCTAAGTTAATTTCGATCACATCGCCATCTGCACCATATTTGCTAAAGGTGATCCAATCACCAATTCGAACGATATCATTTACAGAAACCTGAATACTCGCGACAAAACCAAGTATAGTGTCCCTGAAGATCAAGAGGAGCGCCGCCAAAGCCGCACCCGAAGTAGTTAAACCAGCTATGGAATATCCCGTCATTATGTTTATGAAAAAGAAGATCCCAATTCCCCAGGCAAAGATCATTAAAATCTGTACATAGCTTTTAAGAGGCTTGTCACCAAATTTTTCCTTGGTATTCAAATAGTTCATGGTAGTCATTAAAACACTTCTGAAAACCAACACACTGAGAACAACAATATACAGATCGATAAGAATTATTAGCACTTTCGAAATTAAAGGGTAGCCATTGAACATGAAAGGCTCCAAAAACCAAATAAGGCCCAAGGGAATAATATGGGCGACATATCTTGGAAAGTTGCTCTCAACTAAAAAGTTGTCAAAACTGGTTTTAGTCTTGTCGCTAAAGATACGAAAGGCCTTCACGATTACCTTTCGGGTGATCACATCGAACAGGGTCACTAAAAGAACCACTATCACACAATTGATCAATGTACTTAACCCAAGGGCCAGGGCTTCATTCATGCCTTTATCTACAAAGTATTCATCAAGCCAGTTAAAAAAGAAGGAAATGGTTTCGTTGTTCATTTTAAAAATTTACGTTCGGCATAAAAAGGCCCAAAAGGCAGTATTGAACAAAGCATTACTATAAAAAGTGTTTGCCAGGGCCAATTCAGTTTTCCCTTGATAAAGTAAGCGCCGACGATATATAATAGGAAAAGTACGCCATGTGCCATTCCAAGGGTGCGGACCATCTCCGGGCTATCCCATATATATTTTAACGGCATAGCGATCCCAAGGAGTAGAAGAAAAGAGAGTGCTTCTAAAGTGCTGACTATTTTAAAGGTTTTTACTGAAATATTCACGATTTAAAATTTTTGCAAATATAGTCTTTGTGAGTTCTATAATTTCACTTTAAGATAAGTTTAATCGCAGGGTAGCGGTTCGTTCAATGTAGCATAACTCCTGTTCTTTCTGAAGCTAAAGTGCCACCATTCCGTACGAACATTTTTAAAGCCCTGTTTTCGCATGCCCTCAAAAAGCAGTTTTCGGTTGGCCAAGATCGCCTCCGGTAGGTTGTAATTATCGATATGCGCCTCTCTTCCGAAGTAATCGTAATCGGTTCCCATTTCCACATAACAGCCGTCCAACGTAACCAGAGTCATATCAACCGCAGCCCCTTTATTGTGAATACTTCCTTTTTTATAAGGATTGGCAACATAGGTGGGTCGCGGAACCTTTGCCCACATCTTTTTTTGCACATCCAACGGACGATAACAATCGTATAATTTAATTTTATAACCTTTTTCACAGAAATATTGATTGGCCTTGATAAGTGCTTCGGCGACTTCGGAACGGAGTAAACACTTCGCACAGTCATAAAGGATCTCGCCGATAAAATTATCAGGGGTGGCATAACGAATTTCATAGTTGAATTCAGTAGAGAGGTCGGCAATATCGACCAGTGCATTTTGCCCCTCCATTTTATGTAGAACCAAAGAGATACAAAGGAAAAATAGTATGTTTTTCATTTTTAACAGTTGCTGAAACCAGAACGTGGATTTAAAATATAACCATCATTTATGGTACTTTACATTCAGTTAATCAAATTGAAAATTAATGATTAAATTGTAGAATCTGAACATTTGCCTTTGTAACTTTATAACTCAAACATTCTTATGGAAAATTTAGTCGGAAAAGTGGCACTTATCACAGGGGGGACAAAGGGAATTGGCTATGGTATCGCGGCAGCTTTTTTGAATCAGGGAATGCATGTCGCAATCACAGGCAGGAACGGCAAGACGATTCGTGAATCTTTGAGTGAATTAAATAATCACGGAATTGAGGGTAGCTATGCAATTGGAATTGAGGCTGACGTGAGGGATTTTGAAAGTATGCAAAATGCGGTAAAGCAGATCATTGAGGAATTTGGGAAGATTGACGTTGTGATCGCCAATGCAGGAGTGGGACATTTCGCATCGATTCAGACAATGTCTATAAAGCAATGGCACGAAACGATCGACACCAATCTTACGGGTGCGTTTTACACTCTAAAAGTTACCGTTGACGAGTTGATATCCTCGAAAGGATATTATATTACTATTTCGAGTTTGGCAGGTGTCAATTTCTTTGCAAGTGGCAGTGCTTACAACGCCAGTAAATTTGGACTGAATGGTTTTACACATGCCGTAATGCTCGATCTGCGTGATAAAGGCGTCAAGGTTAGTACGATCATGCCGGGTAGTGTTTCTACGTATTTCAATCATAATAAACCCAGCGAAAAAGGCGCGTGGAAAATACAAATCGAGGACATTGGAAAGCTGGCAGTGGATCTGCTAAAAATGCATCCGCGTACCCTGCCATCCAAAATAGAGGTAAGGCCTTCCATCCCCCCTGGTAAATAATAGGCGTTTATGGAGTTTTTAGCTACTAAAAACGGCTCCAATTGTGTATTGAAGCCGTTTTTTACGAATAAATTATATGAACTAGTTCGCACTCAGTAGAGCTAAGAACTTATCTAAATTTGGTAATATCACAATTCGTGTACGCCGGTTTTTTGAACGCCCTTCAATAGTTTCATTTTCTGCTATGGGTTGGTAGCTGCTTCTCCCTGCGGCGATCAACTTTTCCGGAGCCACACCAAAATCGTTTTGTAATTTTCTAATGACGGCGGTGGATCGTTCTACACTTAGCTCCCAATTATCTTGGATCGAAGCGCCTTTTTTCACGGATTGCCCATCGGTATGGCCTTCAATAAGGACTTCCATCGCCGGTTCACTATTGATAACAGTTGCCAGCCGTTGGAGTAGGTTATGGGCCTTCGGATTCACGCGGTAGCTTCCGGATTTAAACAATAATTTATCCGATATGGTAATCATTACCACCGTCTCATTCACTTCGATGGTGATGTCATCTTCCTCTCCTTCGGCGATCAAAGTTTCGTCTAAATTTCTTTTGAGATTGTAGGAGATAATAAGGTTCATAGAATCTTTAAGTGTACGGGCCTCCGCCAATTCTTTTTGATCTACATTGGCGAGTGCCGCCTTCATCTGTTCTTTGTCCTTGTTAGACAGAACTACATTGCCATAGTTTCTCAGGCTGGTGCTTTCCAATTCCATATTGGAATCAGACAAGGATCTGATCTTGGCGTTATAATTGGCTACGCGATCCTCAATTTTTGCATATTTTGCTTCAATTTCCTCTTTCTCAAGTTGTGTTTTTGCGAGGGTGGACCTGGTTGCGTTGTATTGGTTTTCCAATTCAACGTACTTCTTTTTGGAAACGCAGGACATAAACAGAAATGACCCGCTGAGCAGGGTTAGTGCTAGAATTTTTTTCATTTTACTAAGTATTAAAAGTTTGTTGCCGCAAGAACCAAAATATGTCTCAAATAATTCAATATTGAACGCTATTATTTTGTTAATTATCTTCAAAATAACTTTCGGCCCTATTTTCCCCTGAATTTTCCTACTTATCGGGCAATTGGTTCCAATTAAATTGCGTTGTTGTTTCAATAATTGATAATTTTGAAAATAATTGTAATTTACCTTAAAATGAAAATAAACGATCACCCGGCACTCTACCTATTTATATTATTCGGTTTGTTCTTTTCTGAAATGAACTCACAAGAGGAGATCTACAGTAAAATATCTGTATCTGTTATCGAACCATCGGTTCCCCAGCAATTGGTGGCCCTTGGAATGGCCATAGATCATTACGAACACAACGAAAATAATACCATTTCCTTTTATGTGACTCAGGACGAATTGCAGACCTTGAGAGATCTGAAAATTGATCTTACAGTTGAAATTGAAGACTACAGTGTCTTTTACAGAGAACAAAGCATTTCAGATAGTGAAAACCTGATCGATATGACACGTAATTCAACTGTGGCAAATGGTTTTGATCTGGGCTCGATGGGTGGTTTCTATACGTACAACGAAATTGCAGGCAAGTTGGACGAAATGAAACAAGATTACCCCAATCTCATTACGACAAAAATCAGTATTGGGACCAGCATTGAAGGGAGGGATATATGGATGGCTAAAATATCGGACAATCCCAATATAAATGAAAATGAACCGGTTGTCTATTTCGATGCGCTTCATCATGCACGTGAACCTCTGTCTATGGCAACTACTATTAATTATATGTTTTGGTTATTGGAGAACTATGAAACAGATGGGCAGGTTAAATTTTTGGTCGATCATCGAGAGATCTATTTTGTTCCCGTTGTAAATCCCGATGGATACGAATACAATCGGCAGACAAATCCCAACGGGGGAGGGTTTTGGAGGAAAAACCGGAATCCGAACGATGGAAATTGTGTAGGTGTTGATCTTAACAGGAACTATAGTTTTGCGTATGCCAATAACAACTCTTGCTCAAGTCCCGACCCTTGTTCCGGCACTTATAGGGGCGAAAGTGCTTTTTCCGAACCGGAAACATCGGCAATTCGTGATTTTCTGGCAGTCGTTGCTCCTAAAACGGCATTTTCTACACATTCTACGTCCGGCAGTTATTTGATGCCCTATGGTTTCGACACCTCTCCGCCGGAATTTGATATCTATTCGGAATGGGCCTCTATTTTCTTAAGTGAGAATGATTATCCCTATGGAGTTACCTTTCAAATGCTGGGATATACTTCTTGCGGAACGACCCGGGATTTTATGCATTCTGAAGGGATCTATGGATGGACCCCGGAAATTGATGGCGCAGGATTTTGGCCGCCTCAGAGCACAATTTTCGATCTGGTGAGTGAGAATGTGTATCCGATGTTCTATAATTCCTGGATCGCCGGTGCCTATGTTGATATTCAGAGCCATAAGCTCCTAGGTGACGCGCTACCCGGGGAATCCTTTTCACTGGTGGTTGAAACGAAAAATGTTGGAGTGGGAGCAAGCGCCGAAAATGTAACGGTAGCGATCGAGGTGTCTGTTTCCGGAGTTATGGTAAGCCCTCCGGTGAACTATGGAAATATAGAAGCGCGTACCAGGGCCGATAA
>SMXJ01000067.1 GCA_004356305.1 Bacteroidota bacterium
GCCGATAATTTTTCCATTTTTGTGTGCTATATTCCCGCTCATACTGCATGAGTAGCAATCTCTACTACCACCTAAAAGATGTCGTATCGAATGGCATCCGAAGGAATATCCGGCCAACAAAATTGGATTACCCAACAAAAGGATACTTCCTACACCCAGACCAAATTCTCCATTTCTGAAAAACGACAAATACGCGTCATAGAAGAAGACCACTATATAGATCATTGCGAAATACATGGCATAGCGATGGAGATTTTGTACGAGCATTAATCCGGTTTCGCCTTTATAACCTGACTTCCGTTTGCGTGGTAAGGAACCTACAGCACAAGCCGGAGGGGTTCCCGTAAAAGCTCTATAATATGCTTTTCTGTAGTAATAACAAGTGAATCTAAAGATTCCGGGAACTGCCAAAATTAGCAGCGATGGAGAAGGGGGAATCCAACTGGGCCACCAAGTGGGCCATGCTCCAAATATGGCGTGCTCCATTGGGGCAGCACCTGCTACACCTTCTTTAATAAAGAGTAAAGGGGAATAAAAAGGAGCCACATAGCCTCCGAATCCTCCTTGTCCTGCACTGTACCAATAAAAATCGGCTTGCCAGGCGGACCAAAACCCGTAGATCAAGAAGCTTGTAAGTCCGAAAACTACAAGGCCGGGATACAACCACCACTTATCTTTGCGCAAAGTTTTAGCAAACCCTATGGAGCGAATGGCAATGGTAGCGTTTGAAGACATGCGATGGATCAGTTAGTTTTATTTTTTTTCAAGAATGCCGATTTAATTTTACAATTTAGTAAAAAACTTAAATTCTTAATAATTTTTTAATTGAAAATAAGCTTGGATTTTACGAGTATTGTAATTGAGGATTCATAAATTTCGTCATATGGGTGGTATCATTCAACTTTTTTAAGTTCCTCCCTGGGGAGTTTTTCGTCACGTTGTGCCGTATTGTAAACAAATGAAGCGACAATTACCGCCATTTGTTTTAGGTCGTCAATGACCAATCGCTCATAGGTATCCATGTTGGTATGATGGGTTCTTGACCAATATTCTATAGGGTCCTGAATAAATTGAAATCCGGGTATGCCTATGGCATCAAAACCAAGGTGGTCTGTTCCCCCTGTATTGCGGATGGTAATAGTGGTATGATCCATGATATCGTCAAATGAGCTAAACCATTGTTCAAAAATAGGTCGTACCTCTTCATTGCCCTGTAAATAAATACCTCTTATTCTTCCTGTTCCATTGTCAATATTATAATAGGCCGAGATCTTTTCCTGTTCCATTTTTAGTTCCATTGTTTCCACATCTCCAAAGTGGTTTTTTACATAATTACGCGAACCGTGTAATCCTTGTTCTTCCCCTCCCCACAAGGCGATACGTACCGTACGTTTAGGCTGCAACCCTGTAGCTTGAAGGATTCGTATTGCTTCCATCATTACGATACATCCAGCGGCATTATCTGTAGCTCCGGTAGCACCATGCCAGGAATCCAGATGACCTCCTAGCATTACTATTTCCGACTTCAAATTTTCATCCGACCCTGGAATTTCGGCAATTACATTATAACCTTGAAGATCATTTTCATTAAAAGTAGTTTTTACTTCAGCCTCAATTTCAACTTCCACCCCGTTTTCAATCAAACGTGTCATCAAATTCACATATTCCGGAGCCATTTCAAGTTCACTTATGCCTTTGGGAGTGTCTATTAGATATCCTTTTGGACTACTGGTAAAAAGTGTTCCATGTTTTCCATTGGTTCCCTTAATAATTAATGCCACGCCTTCTTCAGCCAAAAATGCACTTAGTTTTGTGTTTAGCGCTCTTCGAGCTCTCCATGTTTTAATTTGTTCGTCTGTATATCTTCGTTTATTTGATCTGGGTTCTTCCATTTCTTTTAACTCTTCTTCCGTATATCGAAGTGCGTCTGCTTTAAAAGTTGGATTTTGCTCACCGGTAGGCTTAAGAGCAATGACGACATCTTTTAACTTGCCTTTATAATTGGCAAAGTCTTCCTCTGTTTCAATATCGAGGAAAACAACCTTTCCGGTAATTTGACCATCTGTACTTTCGGTCCAGGCTTTTGGGACTGCAATAAAAGGCATATAGTAGGGTTTGGTCATGGCTATATAACTCTTGTTCATTTCCCAGCCTCTTCCAAATTCTCCCCATGGTTCTGTCGTAGCATTGACAAGTCCCCAGTCTGATAATTGTTTTACGGCATAATTTGCCGCTCGTTCATATCCTTTGGAATTCGTTAAACGTGGTCCTGATCTGTCGATCAGCTCGAAGGCTATTTTTTCGATTTGGGAGTTATTAAATCCCTCATTTTTAATTTTTTCAATTGCTTCGAGGTCTATATTCTCCTGACTGATACTGATAGACGCAAGGAGTAATGCCAGAATAAGAAAAAGTTTCATATACAGAATATTAAGATTGATTGTTTTCGGTTTTAAAGCATAGGCTAAGAAGTTGCGAATCAAAGTCCTGCTTGTACAATGGAAAGATAGTAAATTTGAGCAACTCTGTTACATTTGCCATGGGATGATAATTGTGGTAAAGTGGTGAGTGTTGTATCCAGGATAGCCTGCTGTACCGGGAATTTAGATGGATATCTTAGACGAGGACTTCTGCGTTTTTGATCATCATTCCGATACCGGGATTTTATATATACGGCTCCATCCCAAAAAAGTGTTCAGAAAGTTACGCTTTTTTGAGCTGTCGCCACGCCCGATTTAGGGCGGGAATCATGGTATAAAAAAAGCTACCCTGGTTGGATAGCCTGCCGTACCGACAATTTAGATGGATATCTTAGACGAGGTAATCAGCGTTTTTAATCCACATTCCGACACTGGTAATTTATAAATTACGGCTCCATCCCAAAAAATCGTACAGAAATTACGCTTTTTTGAGTTGTTGCCACGCCCGCTTTAGGGCCAGGATCACGATATAAAAAAAGCTACCCTGGTTGGATAATCTGTTGTACCGAGAATGGGAATCGAACCCACACGCCCTAAAGGACACATGGCCCTCAACCATGCCTGTCTACCAGTTCCAGCACCTCGGTGTAAATATTGCGCTTACAAATCAAAAAAAGTCGTGCTAAATGCTACGACTTTTTAAGAGGTTTAAGTGACCTGGCCGGGGCTCGAACCCGGGACCCTCTCCTTAAAAGGGAGATGCTCTACCAACTGAGCTACCAAGTCAAAATCTTCAATCAGACCCACCCGCCGGAGCTACCTTTTGGGTGTTTTGCGTAGGCGGGTGCAAATATAATATCATTCTGTTTATTATTCAAACCTATTATCATTTAATTTGATAAATAATAATAAGCTCTTTTTTTAATTGGTAATTGCGATATTTGTGACTATGCAAATGGTATTACTTGGTTATATGGGAAGTGGTAAATCCTCGGTCGGGAAGTTGCTTTCTAAGATATTAAACTACGATTTTGCAGACTTGGATACTTATATCGAGTCTTCGGAGGGGGCAGTAATTACAGATGTTTTCAATGAAAAAGGTGAAATATATTTCCGAAGAAAAGAAGCTGCCGTATTGATGGATCTGCTTTCAGAAAAAAATAAATTAGTGCTGGCTACCGGAGGGGGAACTCCCTGTTACGGAACCGTTATGGATGATCTTTTGGCTGAAAAAAATGTTGTCACGATCTACTTAAAAAACAGTTTGGAAACACTCACGGATCGCCTTTTTGAAGAACGAAAAAATCGTCCGCTCATCGCACATCTCAACACTGAGGATCTATTGAATGATTTTATACGGAAACACTTATTCGAACGCTCTTTTTATTATCACAGAGCGACGGTTATCCTGGAATGTGATGCCCTTTCTGTAAAAGAAATAGTGGAAAAAGTAATTTGTAAATTATTCTAGAATAGCCCTGCAATTGTTCTTATCAAAAATTACCTCCACATTTTCGTTGAGTGATGTTGACAGTGAAATACCTTTAAAATCGGCCTTTACAGGATATTTTTTATGATTTCGGTCTACCAGAACAGCGGTCTTGAATTGTTTCAATGGAATTTCCAGAAAGTGTTTCACGCCATAGATGAGTGTAGTTCCGGTGGACAATACATCGTCGACCAATAAAAGTGATTTATTCTTTAGTTCCGAGAGGTCTATTGAGGTCTTCACAGGATTTGTAGGTTTCTTTTTGTCGATATAAACTTCACATAGCGTGACCTTTAGAGGGGATATTTTTTCGACTTCCGTTTTGAGTTTTTCCGCCAACTGAAAACCATTCTCTTTAATACCGGCAATGATAACTTCCGTTTCTTTTATGTTGGTTTCATAAACCTGAAATGCCATTCGCTTTATTTTGTGGCCAATTTGTTTGTTGGTAAGAATAATAGTGGTTTCCTGCATCTCTTGTTTTTTTCAAATATAGTGAATAGCTCGCTGTTTAGTCTTCAACATCATCGGCAAAATCTTCCAGATCACGACGGTCTTTTTTAGTGGGTCGGCCGACGCCTTTTTTCCGATAATAACCTTTTGCAAATTTTAATATTTCTTGATTGTCCAGGGCTTCCTTAGGAGTGGTGTCTGTTCTATAAAGTCCTACCAGCTTAGCGCCTACTCTATTTGGTGGCACATTCAGAACTTCTAATGAATAATAAATTTGATTTTTTCGAACAGAGATCTGATCACCGGGGAATACTTCCCGGGATGGTTTCACAATTCCATCATTTATGCGTACTGCACCTTTATTACAAGCTTGTGTTGCAATATTTCTCGATTTAAAATAGCGTGTGCACCACAAATATTTGTCTATCCTCATACCATTGACCTTAAAAGTGCGTTAAATATGAAACAAAAATAGCGGAAAATCGTATCTTGCGCCATCATAAAATTGAAGATGAAGAAAGTCTATCTTTTACTAGCTGTTTTGACCGGATCATTAGTTATTGTCCAGTCCTGTGGAAGTGACGATGCTCCGGATAGTAATTTCATACCTGCCAGAGATAGAGCGTTGGAGGCGCCTTTGTCCACAGCGATCATCGAGGACTATCTGGCGACCCATTTTTACAACTATGAAGATTTCGAAAACCCTCCTGTTAATTTCGATTATCGAATTATATTCGATACCATAGCCGGGGATAATTCTGATAAGATCGCCTTGATCAATCAAGTAACTTCCAAGACCGCGGTAGATAGAGTTGCTGAAGGGGTAACTTACGATCTGTATTATTTAAATGTCGAACAAGGAGGGGGAAAAGAAAGTCCAAACTTTCCGGATATCATAACATTGACCTATGAAGGTATTTACATCAATAAGGAAATTAACACGATTCCATATACAAAATTATTTGATGGCTCCGTGGTCCCTGTGAACTTTGATCTAACCAGGGTTGTAAATGGTTTTCAAGATGTGATGATAGAATTCAATGTTGCTGAAGAAATTATTGTCAATAATGACGGAACAGTAGGAGCAGTTAATCCTGGAATAGGAGCTATGTTTATACCATCTGGTTTGGGCTATTATGTTAATCCTCCGGGGGGTTCTGCTATTCCTATTTATGCACAACTCATTTTTACATTTAGTTTGTATAGCTTTACCATAGGTGATCAGGATAATGACGGAGTTCCTTCTATTGTCGAGGATCTGAACGGCAATCAATTGGAAGAAGACGACGATACC
>SMXJ01000068.1 GCA_004356305.1 Bacteroidota bacterium
ATATATATAAATTATGATGAAACATCTTTTTAGTAAACTAGTTCCTACGAAAGATTGGGACACGGGAAGGTCTAGTCAGCCACCGTAAGCGAGTTTTGCATAGTCAGTAGAGATGCTGGCATGAAGCGTAAACAGCGACTGTCGAAGGTGTGGTGTTAGCCTCGAAAGGAGGTTTGTTGTTGAGGTATTAACTGTGGATTAGGTTGGTACAACACCGGCAAAGCGAGAAAGGACAAGTTTTGCAGGCTCGACCGGGGTCTTGGGCTATGTCAGAGACAGAGTGGTTTACATGGGAACCCCGAAGGACGGGGCAGGCTACGGGAGGACCTCCCGCCTCCACACGAGCTTGGGTCTTGAGACGGATTGACCCATGCCAACTAATCCGGGTTCATCAGGTCAGTACATCCGCCAGATGCAACGGTAAGAAAAGCGATGTACCGTAAGTGGTATCCGAACCGAGAGAAATCGAAGGGTAGGAGAAGGGCGAAGGTAGTCTTAGCATCCCCATAGTACCGTTAGAAAGCTGGGAAATCAGTCCTCTGAAAGCCAGTGAGTAGGGTAGGGAAAACATGGGAAGATAGATATCTCCCTGTGGGATGCCTCAAATTCGGGCCTGTAGAAAAGAAACATCAGCCATACCTGAGATGGCGGGAATGTTAACGAAAGGATCTACAGATAGCAGATTGTTCAAAGGAATAATTCCTTGAACTTAGGGTGGTTGAAGATGTCATAGTTATTGACAACTTTCACTAGCGAAACCGGTTTGGGAGGAACCGTATGCGGGAAAGCTGCTCGTACGGATCTGTAGGGGAGCGGGGAGGTAACGAACCGCTCTACCTAGAATGAATTTAACCATTTTGCAAATAAGGTATTGACAGTCAGCTCAAACCGGTAAATTGCAATAAAAATAAAATTTTCAGAAGCGTTTTTTAAATTCAATGTCAACCTGCCTGCGGCAGGCAGGTACCATGATTTCTAACTTTTTACAAGTATCAATAATTATTCCCTGCATTATGCAGGTTAGGCATTTAAAAAAAAATACTCAATATTTGAGCGCCAATTATAGATATACACCTCAATGATAATACCCAGGGACTTGCTCGTTGAGAAAAAATCACATTTTTTCGAAGTAAAGAAAGACGAATATATCTTTTTAGAAGATGATCCTGCATCCTTTTACTATCAGGTGATGAGTGGTACTGTGAAAATGTCCAGCTACAGTGAAAATGGGCAGGAGTTTATCCAGGGGATATTTAAAGCGGGACAAAGTTTTGGTGAGCCTGCTCTTTTTGGAGATTTTTCATATCCGAACAATGCTATAGCGACAGAACCTTCTGAAATCTGCAGATTGCCCAAGGATTCATTTTTTGTATTGTTGAAAGAAAATTTTGACATCCATTGGAAATTTAATTCCCTGCTATCAAACAGACTTCGTTACAAATCAATTTTACTTAAAGAAATATCCTCTTATTATCCTGATCATGTGATCATGACGCTCCTTAAATATCTTAGGGACAATTCCAGCAAAGATAAAACAACACAATTCTACGTTCCATTCACCAGGCAGCAACTTGCCGATATGACAGGTCTAAGAGTCGAAACTGTTATTCGTACTGTCAAAAAACTCCAGAAGGACGGAAAATTAGAGATTAAGCGGCATAAGATTTATCTCAATTAATTTCTGATTTATCTCATTTTATTTGGTGTTTAAGCCATGATTTTATGCTCTAATAGTACTTTATGATTCAAATCATATATGTAGCTATGGTACGAGCTATAAATTCGCAGATAATTGAATTAATCGTTTAAAATGAAATTTGAAAATATGAAATCAAAGGGATCAATTTTTTTAGCCGTAGTATTATTTGCGCTGATGAGCGCTTGTGGAGGAGGATCTGGAGAGAAAGAGAAGAAAGGTAAATTTGCGCCACCACCAAAAGCAAAACCAATGACTTATGAAGAAGCAAAGGCAGATTGGAAAAATCAAAAAGGTCTGGGCCCAGTAAAAAGTATTGATTTAGGAGAAGTTGAATCTGAATTGGCCAAAAAAGGAGAAAAAATTTATGTGCTGAAATGCACTGCCTGCCATGCACCTGATAAGGAAAAATTGGGACCGGCTCCAAAAGGAATTATGGATAGAAGGACACCTGAATGGGTAATGAATATGATTCTAAATCCTGAGGAGATGGCAATGAAAGACCCAATAGGAAGGGGACTGTTGATGAAATACAACACCGTAATGGCAAATCAGGGATTGACAGAAGAAGACGCCAGAGCTGTACTTGAGTACTTTAGAACACTTTAATAATATTTCCTAATAATCATTTTTTAATAAAACAATAGAATTATGAAATCACTTAATTTCATTTTTACATTACTTATTATTGCTTCTGTATTTTTTTATTCAGGCTGTGGCAATGGTAGTGAAAACGGTACAGGTGGAGCTATGAGCTACTCAAATGCCGCTGAAAAAGTTTATGTCGCTCCTGGTGAGTATGACGAATATTATGCATTTTTCTCCGGCGGATTCAGTGGACAGGTAACTGTTCATGGGCTACCTTCAGGAAGATTATTGAAAACTATTCCTGTGTTTAGTGTAGATGGTGAAAAAGGTTATGGATTCAACGAAGAAACCAAGCCAATGCTCATGACTACTTTTGGTTTTGTACCCTGGGATGACTCTCACCACCCAAAACTTTCACTAACAAAAGGCGAGCATGATGGAAATTTCCTTTTTATAAATGGAAACAATACACCGAGGATAGCAAGAATAGATCTTACTACGTTTGAAACTACAGAGATTATTCAGATACCGAATACTGCAGGTCTTCATGGTTCGCCTTATCCGACAGAAAATACGGAGTATTTATTGGCAGCAACTAGATTTAGTGTTCCAACTCCGCAGAAAGATGTGCCAATTGATAGTTATAAAGAAAACTTCAAAGGAACATTTACCTTCATTAGTGGAGGTCAGGAACCCGGGGAAATGGATATCGCATTCCAGATTTTGGTTCCCGGTTATGATTATGACAAAGCGAATTCCGGTAAAGGCCCCTCTCACGGATGGGCCTTCTTTACAAGCTACAATGTGGAACAAGCAAATACGCTTAAAGAGAAAAACGCGTCGCAGTACGACAAGGATTATATAGCTGCAGTAAACTGGAAAAAAGCGGAAGAATACATTGCTCAAGGCAAATTCCATGAGTGGCCATCGGAGTATTACCATAATTATTATGATGAAAAAACGCATATGGCAACCGCGACAAAAAAGAAAGGAGTAAAAGTGCTTATTCCTTCAGAATGCCCCGGTTTGGTATATTACCTTCCTGCTCCTAAATCGCCTCACGGTGTGGATGTAAACCCAACAGGAGAATACATCGTGGCTAATGGTAAATTGTCAGCGGACTTAACTGTTCATTCATTTGCGAAAATGATCGCTGCAATAGAAGCGGAGAAATTTGATGATGTAATTGATGGAATTCCAGTACTTAATTTTGATGCCATCTTAGCGGGTGTTGTTGAGTCAGGTGGTTTAGGACCATTGCACACCGAATTTGACGGAAGAGGTAATGGGTACACGTCATTCTTCATATCATCAGAAGTTGTGAAGTGGAGCCTTGAAACCTACGAAGTCATTGACCGTCATCCAGCTTATTATTCTATAGGTCACTTGAGTATTCCTGGCGGAGGAACTATGAAGCCTTGGGAAGATGGTAAATATTTGATTGCTTTGAATAAAATCACTAAAGACAGATATTTGCCAACCGGTCCTGAGCTTGCTCATTCAGCGCAGCTTTTTGATATCTCCGGGGAGAAAATGGAACTATTGCTGGACTTTCCAACTATGGGAGAGCCGCACTATGTAGAGGGTATCCTGGCTTCTAAGATCATAGACAGACAAGTAAAATTTTATCTCTTGGAAGAAAACGAGCACCCGCATAGGACATTGATAGAAGCTGATACTAAAGTTATTAGAAAAGGCAATGAGGTTCATATCTACGGCACCTTGATCAGAAGCCATATTGCTCCTGATAATATTGAAGGAATAAAAGTAGGAGATAAAGTTTTCTGGCACATCACAAACCTTGAGCAGGATTGGGATGTACCTCATGGATTTGCCATAATGGGAGCCAACAATGCGGAATTACTGATTATGCCGGGTCAAACGGAAACCTTGCTTTGGGAACCAAAAACAGAAGGTATTTACCCATTTTACTGTACGGATTTCTGTTCGGCTCTACATCAGGAAATGCAAGGATACGTAAGAGTATCTGCCAGAAATGCCAACACAAAAATGAAATGGCGCCTTGACGAAGAGGTCTTTGGAGAGTAGTGAATTGACGGTGTTGTTTAATTATTGGTGATGGATATTTTCCATCGTAATTAGGCATCACTCAGTAATAGAGTGATGCTTGATTTTTTCTTAATATTTAATTGCTTTTATAACCCATTTTTGGTGCTTTTTCGAATTAATCAGTCCTAAGTTTTTTTTAATATGCGATCACTTCCAAAAATTTTAATCATCCTTGGTTCAGTTTTACTTCTTGGCACGTTTTTGTCTCCAATCTGGAGAATTACTTTAGAAGCCCCTCAGTATCCTGGTGGAATTACGATGTACATTTGGATTAACAAAATTAGTGGCAATCAACCAGGTACATTGCAAAACATTAATATTTTGAATCATTATATTGGCATGAAAATGATTGAGCCGGAATCAATTCCTGAACTTAAGTATTTTCCTAAGGTCATTATCGGATTGGCCATGCTTGGAATTGTATTTGGATTCATAAACAACAAAAAGCTATTTCTTGTATGGGGAATGATAATTATTATTCTGGGTATTTTAGGCATTTATGATTTCTATTTATGGGAATATGATTATGGACACAATCTCGCAGATGATGCAGCAATTAAAATTCCGGGACAAACTTATCAGCCACCACTTTTCGGATCAAAAATGCTATTGAATTTCAATGCCATATCCTATCCGTATTATGGTTCCATTTTCATTGGCCTTTCATTGGCCCTGTCTTTTGCAGCCTTCTTTTTAAAAAGGAAAGAAGATAATTCTAAAATATGACGATGATTAAAAATCAAACGCTAAAAATGTATGTTATTGTAGGTCTCCTTTTTATAATAGTTTCCTGCAATCCTGAAAGCAAACCAATTATCTACGGAGAAGATAAATGTGAGTTTTGCAGAATGTCAATTGTCGACCAAAGATTTGGAGGAGAGATTGTTACTAAAAAAGGAAAGGCATATAAATTTGATGCAGTCGAATGCCTTGTAAATTATATGGATGAACGGATTGAGGATGAATCAAAGTTGAAATTTATATTAACCAATACGTACGATCATCCGGGAGAATTAATAAATGCTTCTGAGTGCGCGTATTTAAAAAGTGAAAATATGCCAAGCCCAATGGGGATGTTTTTAAATCCTTTTAAGGAATTAACTGAAGCAACCAAATTGCAGAATGAAAACACAGGAACGATATTTAATTGGAAAGAATTAAGGAAAGATTTTGCAAAGAATTAACCAATTAAAAAAGTACGTTTTAGCAACTTATGGCGCATGCGTGATTAAATGCATGGCAGTATTGTATTTGGTTTTTATATGCCAGATCGCATTTTCGAAAACCGTTACAGTAAGTTTGGATGGTCCGCAAAAATCCATTCAAAATGCCATAAATAGCGCTTCTCCTTTCGATACTATTTTAGTAAAATCCGGACGTTACATCGAGTTTAATATTCAGATTGATAAACCATTATTCATTATCGGTGAAGATCGGCCGATCATTGATGGTGATCATAAAGCAGAGATCATCACGATCATGTCGGATAGTGTGCTTTTCAAAGGATTTCAAATACAGCATGTTGGATTTTCCTTTACAAAAGATTGGGCAGGAATTAAAATAGACAATAAGGATTATTGCACGATTGAGGACAATATTTTGCTCGACACGTACTTCGGGATATATCTTAAAAAATCAGATCATATTATTCTAAAAAACAATGTTTTGGCAGGTATACCTAAGAACGAAGTAAATTCCGGAAACGGTATTCATCTATGGTATTGTGAGAACGCTCATATAGAGGGGAATGAAATTCGTGGACACAGAGATGGTATATATTTTGAATTTGTGGAAAACAGTAAGATTATCGGAAATTTGAGCGAGAACAATATCCGCTATGGGTTGCATTTTATGTTTTCAAACCATGACGACTATATTGGCAATACATTTAAAAATAACGGTACCGGTGTTGCAGTGATGTTTTCGCGGTTTATACTTATGAAGAACAACACTTTCATTGATAACTGGGGCACCACCAATTATGGATTACTTTTCAAGGAAATTTATGATGGCGAGCTCTCAGGTAATTTATTCCAAAACAATACAACGGCTATTTTTGCAGATGGCTCCAACAGAATAAAAATTATAAATAATGAATTTCGGAAAAATGGATGGGCCATGAATATATTTAGCAGTTGTATGGATAATGAGATTGCATACAACAATTTTATATCCAACACGTTCGACCTGACCACTAACGGAACCAGGAATACAAATGACTATCACGATAATTACTGGGATCAATATGCGGGGTATGACTTAGACAAGGATGGTATTGGGGATGTTCCTTACCGACCTGTTCGATTATTTTCTTACCTGATCGGAAAAGTTCCGGAGTCCATCATACTATTAAGAAGTTTATTCATTGATATGATAAATATTGCAGAGAAGATAGCGCCCGTGCTCACTCCGCAATCATTGATGGACGAGCGGCCAAAGATGAAACCAAATACATATGATTGAAATAAAGGGGATAAAGAAAAATTTCGGAAAGCTGGAGGTGTTGAAAGGATTTGATTTTTCATTATCTGATGGAAATATCACTGCTGTCCTTGGCCCGAATGGTTCAGGCAAGACCACATTGATTAAGTCGATTCTAGGTTTGGTACTCCCTTCTTCCGGAGAGATATTTTTTGATGGTAAACCAATAAAAAAAGATTGGGAATATCGACGCAATATTGGATATCTGCCACAAATCGCCCGCTTTCCTGAGAACCTGAAAGTAAGGGAGTTGTTCAGTCTCATCGAAGATATTCGTGGGGAAGAAGGAAATTCTGAAGAATTGGTTTCAATGTTTAAACTTGAAAGTTTTTTAACTAAAAAACTTAGGCAGCTTTCCGGTGGAACGAGGCAAAAAGTGAATATTGTCATGACATTTATGTTTGACAGCCCGGTGTATATATTGGATGAACCAACAACAGGTCTTGATCCTATTGCATTAATTCGGCTAAAAGATTTTATTCTTGAAAAAAAGAAACAAGGGAAAACCTTTTTAATTACGACCCATATCATGAGACTGGTGGAAGAATTGGCGGATGAGTTGATATTTTTGTTGGAAGGGAAGGTATACTTTAAAGGAACACATAGTGAAATGATGGAGTCTCAAAATGAGGATAATCTAGAGCGAGCCATTGCCAAAATTTTAGAAAAGGAAGATGCTAAAGATTCTTAAATATAGTTTTTTTGATTTGATCAGGAGTCGTTGGAGTATCATCTACTTCCTTTTCTATTTTGTTACTGGAATGGTATTGCTATATCTCAGCAATGATGTGTCCAAAGCCATAGTCAGTTTAATGAACATCACATTTATCCTCACTCCCTTGATTGGGACAATTTTCGGGGTAATGAATTTCTACAATTCTCGTGAGTTTATTGAGCTATTACTCGCTCAACCTATACCAAGAAAAAGAATATTCCTTGGCATGTTTTTAGGAATAAGTCTTTCGCTATCATTGAGTTTATTGCTGGGAATGGGTCTGCCGTTTGTGATATATGGTGTATTCTTTTCTAGCAGTGTATCAAGTCTGCTGATGCTTCTTTTATCCGGAATTTTTCTCACTTGCATATTTACAGCATTATCATTTTACATAGCATTGATTAATGAAAACAGGCTTAAAGGCTTTGGTATGGCTATTTTAGTATGGCTTTTCCTGGCATTTATTTATGATGGAATATTTTTGCTTTCTCTCCTTCTTTTACAAGAATACCCCATAGAAAAATTTGCAATAGGCATGTCGCTGTTCAATCCAATAGATTTAAGTCGAATATTAATCATGCTGAAATTGGATATCTCTGCATTGATGGGATATACCGGAGCTGTTTTTAATAAATTTTTTGGCAATAACACCGGAATGCTAATTTCAATATCCGCACTGGCCACCTGGACAATTGTCCCTGTTCTCCTAATTCTTAAAAAAAGCTTTAAAAAGGATTTTTGATTAGGTAACAGGTGCTGGGTTCTTGTTTCTAGGTACTAGGTTCTTGTTTCTAGGTATTAGGTCAATTGGATTATAATACTCCCCAATAATCAGACCACTGCTTAAGTTGAAATAATTATTAAATTGGCAGTACACATGAAAGCAAA
>SMXJ01000069.1 GCA_004356305.1 Bacteroidota bacterium
GCATAGGCAACAACAGCCGGGCCACTTAATGAAGGTTCCGCACACATGATCGCATGACCGGTTCCTTTTGGAACCAATTGTCGATATATGCTGGGTTTAGCACCTAAGCCTTTTGCCAATTGTTGTAAACTTTCCACAACCTCATCACCAAAAAAGGCCGGATCTCCTAAAATAAAGGCGATCTCATCAATATCCTGATCTAATACCCTGGCAATATCTGCTACCAATCTATGGACAATAGGCGTTCCTGCCACTGGAATTAAAGGTTTTGGGATGGTTAAGGTGTGTGGGCGTAATCGCGAGCCTCTACCGGCCATTGGGACTATTATTTTCATAGATGGAATCCGCGAAAGCGGTTATATTTTTAATTAATTTTAATCAGCTCCTGTACTCCCAAATCCACCTCCACCGCGCTCAGTTTCAGTTAGTTCTACCGTTTCATCCCAGATAGCACGCTCGTGCTTCGTGATGATCAACTGGGCTATGCGAGCGCCATTTTTAACAGTAAAATCTTCGTGGGAGAGATTCACTAATATCACTCCTATCTCTCCCCGGTAATCGGCATCAATGGTTCCCGGGGAATTTAAAACCGTGATCCCATTTTTGACTGCCAATCCACTACGAGGTCGAACTTGAGCCTCATAACCAATAGGTAGCTCAATAAAAAGTCCAGTTTTAACGATCGCTCTCTCTAAGGATTTCAATATAATTGGCTCCTCAATATTCGCTCGCAAGTCCATTCCTGCCGATGCTTCAGTTTCATAATGAGGCAATGCATGGTCGGATCTATTAACAATTTTTATGATCATGGTTGTGCTTCAGAAGAGATTAATCAATTCCTTTTGAGTTTACACCCGGATATGCTATCATAGGCTTTTGCTCTATTTTATAGATCTTTAAAAACTTAACTTCGTCATTATGCAAGTAGCTAAGCACCGCTTCATCCTCTTCCAGCTGAAATGGAAATGCCTCCGGCGGAAGGTTTTGTGATTCTTTTACCGGATCGATATCCATAATAATATCCGGTCTTGATCCATTTTTAAGATAACCAACGTATTGATCCCTGTTCTGAGGCGAGTTTTGTGCTTTCAGTTTTTTATTTCTGAAATATATATCCATGACAACCACGTCATCGACATAACCATCAATAGTGACATAAACATTGGTGCCGGATCCGGCTTCTTTAACACCGGCTACCCAATCCTGATAATAGACAACCCCTAAGGTAAAAGGAGGATCCGGGGCGAATGAAAATCCGGTTTCCTTTCCACCTGCACAACTGGAAAGACCGAATAATATTACAGAAAGTGAAAAAATACTTGAGATACCTTTTATTGGTTTCATTCAGTTATAAATAAGATCAAAAGTCCTGCCATAAAGGTACGAAAAAAGCCTCTCCATCATAGACAGAAAGACTTTTGTATACCGTTATCAAAAAAGAAATTATCCTATCAATGCTTCGGCTCCACCTACGATTTCTAAGATCTCACTGGTAATGGCAGCCTGACGGGCCTTATTGTAATGCAACTTCAGCTGATCGCGCAATTCTATCGCATTGTCCGTTGCTTTGTGCATGGCAGTCATACGGGCGCCATGTTCACTGGCAACACTATCACGAAGAGCCTTGAATAATTGAGTTTTCAAACTCTTCGGAATTAATTCGGATATGATCTTCTCCTTGGACGGCTCAAAGATATACTGAGCTTTTGAGGAAGTGTTGTCCTCATCACTATCTTCTTTCGAAGCTACTATAGGCAAAAATTGTTCGTTCATCACAATTTGAGTAGCCGCATTCTTAAACTTATTATATACCAATACAATTTTATCACAGCTACCTTCAGCAAAAAGAGTCATTAACTTTTCAGCAATGACCGCTGCATTCTCATAATTCAAATCGTCGAAAATAGCATTGTCGTTTTCTACAATTGTTTCTGTTTTCCTTAAAATATCATTTCCCTTTTTACCCAATGTCACGAAATTCACTTGTTTTCCGACGTAGATTTCTTTAACACATCGTCTGGCTTCTTTCACGATGCTATTGTTAAAAGCACCTGCCAAACCACGATTAGAGGTAATGGCAACCACCAATATTTTATTTACTTCGCGTTGGTCGGCAAATTCACTTCCGCTATCACCCTCGAGCGTTGCGCTTAAATTTTGTAACAAGGTGGTAAGTGTATTGGCATAAGGACGCATGGCAGTAATCGCATTCTGTGCTTTTTTCAACTTCGCAGCAGATACCATTTTCATGGCACTGGTGATCTGCATCGTTGATCCTACCGAGGAAATTCTATTTCGTATTTCTTTTAAATTTGCCATTTTTTCAAGTTATGTCTTCTCCCTAGTTATATCTGGATGAAAGATCTTTTGCGACAGTTGTCAACACATCAATTGTTTCGTCGGTTAATTTTCCGGCCTTCAAAGTGTCTAAAGTATCTCTGTGTTTTGCGTTCAATAATTCGATGTAATCCCTTTCGAATTCTTTAATTTTCTCTACAGGTACATCCTTCATCAAATTCTTAGAGCCGGCATAGACTACGGCTATCTGATCTTCAACGGTAAACGGGTCGTTCTGAGCTTGCTTTAAGATCTCCACATTGCGTTTCCCTTTTTCAATGACGTTCAAGGTTGCCGCATCAAGATCACTCCCGAACTTCGCAAAGGCTTCCAATTCACGGTATTGCGCCTGATCTAATTTCAGCGTCCCCGCTACTTTTTTCATCGATTTTATCTGTGCATTTCCCCCTACACGAGATACTGAAATGCCCACATTGATCGCCGGACGAACCCCTGCGTTAAATAGATCGGATTCCAGGAAGATCTGTCCATCTGTAATCGAAATTACGTTGGTTGGGATATAAGCGGTAACGTCGCCGGCCTGTGTTTCGATAATTGGTAGGGCGGTCAAAGAACCTCCTCCTTTTACCAAGCTCTTTATGGACTCAGGTACATCATTCATGTTGGCCGCGATCGCATCATCTCCAATTATCTTGGCCGAACGCTCCAATAATCTCGAGTGTAAGTAAAATACATCCCCCGGATATGCTTCACGTCCCGGTGGACGTCTTAATAAAAGTGATACCTCACGGTATGCCACTGCTTGTTTTGACAGATCATCAAATATAATTAAAGCCGGACGTCCAGTATCACGAAAGTACTCGCCAATAGCAGCGCCTGCAAACGGAGCATATACCTGCATTGGAGCAGGGTCACTCGCGTTAGCCGCAACAATAGTTGTATATGCCAATGCCCCTTTATCTTCAAGTACCTTAGCTATGTTCACAACGTTTGAAGCTTTTTGTCCAATAGCGACATAAATACAATATACGGGTTCCCCTGCATCGTAAAACTCTTTTTGATTCAAAATGGTGTCGATACAAACCGTGGTTTTACCCGTTTGACGGTCACCGATTATCAATTCACGTTGTCCTCTACCTACAGGGATCATCGCGTCAATAGATTTTATACCCGTTTGTAGCGGCTCACTTACCGGTTCACGGAAGATCACACCCGGAGCTTTACGTTCCAATGGCATTTCGTACGTTTTTCCCTCGATAGCTCCTTTACCGTCGATGGGTTGTCCCAGTGTATTTACTACACGTCCAACTATTCCTTCCCCAACATTAATCGAAGCAATTCGTTGCGTACGTTTTACAATAGATCCTTCCTTAATTTCTTTTGAAGGCCCTAACAATACAACTCCTACATTGTCTTCTTCAAGGTTCAACACTATACCTTCAAGACCATTTTCAAACTCTACCAATTCTCCGTATTGTACATTTGATAAGCCATATATACGGGCAATACCATCTCCTATGGTAAGTACAGTTCCCACTTCATCCAATGAAGCACTCGCTTCAAAACCTGAAAGTTGTTGTTTTAAAATTGCTGAAACTTCAGCTGGTTTAACTTCTGCCATTTTAATTAGGTATAATCATAGTCTTTCACCTTAGCTTTGGACTACTTGTTATAAACTTTTACTAAATTCTCTTTTAATATTTCCCAGTTTGTTTGCGATACTCGCATTGTATTGAAGGTCGCCAACACGCAGGATAAACCCACCGATTATAGACGCATCAACATCGTTTTTCAGAGTCACATTGGTACTCCCAGTGATCTCCTTCACTTTTTCAAGTACCTGAACTTCTAATTCTGAAGAAAGTGCGACCGCGGTAGTTACAATCGCCTCCTTTATTCCTTTCGCTTCGTTATATAAACTGATATAACTTTCAGTAACTCCGGATAGCATATCAATTCGCTTATTGCCCACCAATACATTTATCAAACTATGAGTGTATTTTGATTGATCGCCAAATATTGATAACAACGCCTGCCTTTTATCTTCTGCTTTTATCACGGGGCTTTTGAGCATTACACGCAATTCTTTGCTTCCTCGAATAGTAGCTTGTACAGAACGCATATCGTCAAATACAATGTCACCGGCATTGGCTTCATTAGCTTCTTGTAGGATGGCTTTCGCATATCGTATGGCAGCTCTGTTTCCACTCATGGTCTCTTAATTTAAAGTTGCGTCTCCTAACAGATCTGACACAAGTTTTAATTGCTTGTCTTTATTCGACAATTCTTCGGTTACAACTTTTTCAGCAATTTCAATTGAAAGTGAAGCTACCTGGTTTTTTATATCTGCGATCGCAGCTTTCTTTTCACTTTGGATAGCTGCTTGTGCATTTGCGATCATCTTGGCTCCTTCAACTTTAGCTTCTTCCTTAGCATCTGCTATCAATTTGGTTTTCAACTCACGAGCTTCTTTCATCATCGCATCCCGCTCAACTCTGGCTTCTTTCAACAACTTTTCATTGTCGGCAGTGAGGTTTTGCATTTCTCTTTTAGCGGCATCGGCAGATGCCAATGCCTCCCTGATAGAATTTTCTCTATCGTTCACGGTTTTTACAATAGGTTTCCATGCGAACTTCTTAAGAACAAAAAACAAGATGGCAAACGACATAAATGTCCAAAACAATAGTCCTATATCAGGAGTAAGTAAATCCATTTCTATATAATTTTATAATCCTTAGTATTAAAACTAAAAAGCCGGTGCAACCAACCGTTACACCGTACTTTTTTACTTTGCAATTAGCGATACAACCACTGCAAAAAGGGCTACCGCTTCAACGAAAGCAATAAGTATAATCGCAGATGCCTGTAATTGTCCTCTCATTTCTGGTTGACGTGCAATTGCTTCTACTGTCGCACCACCAATTCTACCAATACCGATACCGGCACCGACAGCTGCTAGTCCTGCTCCAATTGCTGCAAATGGATAATAACTTACCACTTCTTGTAATAATGCTAAACTCATAGTTTAAAATATTAAAAATTAATTAATGTTCTGCTTCTTCCATGGCGCTCCCTATATATAGAGCCGATAACATGGTAAATATATATGCCTGTATGGCAACGACTAATATTTCTATGATACTTATGAATAATGAAAACGCCACCGAAACGGGTGCTATCCAATAAGTTTGAAATATAAATATCAAAGAGATCAAACTCAATACAATTATATGCCCTGCCGTTATATTCGCAAACAAACGAATCATTAACGAGATAGGCTTGATAAATATTCCTGCAAACTCAAGAAAGGCCATAAATATCTTCATTGGGACCGGTAAACCCGGCATCCAAAAAATATGCCCCCAATAATTTTTGTTTCCGGCAACGGTTGTAATAATAAACGTAATGGCGGCAAGGGTAAATGTAAAAGCAATATTCCCACTCAAATTCGCGCTAAACGGAAAGAAAGGAATCAATCCCATAACGTTATTTATCCAAATAAAGAAAAATAAGGTTAGCAGAAACGGTAAAAATTTTCTATAATGTTTTTCACCTATGTTGGGAATTGCAACATCGTCTCTTATAAACACTACCAAGGGCTCTGTGAACTTGGCAATCCCTTTTGGCACTCCATCTTTACTATATCTTCGGGCTGAAAGGCCAAATATAAATAAGAGCAGTCCCATAGAAAGGAACATCGTGAACACGAGTTTGGTAATCGAGAAATCCATTGGATGCATATTCTCGGGATGGTCTTCTGCACCCATGTTGATATAAGAGCCATTCTCGTTAACCACTTCCGTCGCATAGTAAATCTCTTCGTGATATTTTACAAAACGCTGCCCGTTCTTCTCTACTATTACCCTTCCAGAATCGTCATGATGAAACTCACTCGACATAAATACGGTCAAACCATTTTCCGTCCAGAGAATTACAGGTAATGGAACAGAAATAGAATGGCCATTCCAATCGGTGATATGAAACTCATGAGCATCTTTAATGTGATGCATGATCATTTCCGTTACATCGAATTCTTTTTCTTTATTTTCATCAGTATCGTTGGAAGAAATATTTAAGGCCGCAAAAGAGGAAGTAGATAGTAAGATTGCGAACACCCCTGAAAAGAGGTGCTTAATAAAGTTGAATTTTAATGTTTTCAAGGTAATATTTTTTGCGTTCCATAAATTTGGTGCAAATGTACTAACATTAAATGAACTAACAAACCAAATACTGCTTTGTTTATTGGTTTTTAAGAAATTTATTCAAGGCGATAATTTCATAGGTGAGAAACACAAAATACGGAATAAAAAAGTTGATCGCCTCGGTTATTGGAGAAGTCGATTTCCCACTGATCAGGGGTAATAAAAAAACAATTGCCAATGCCATCTTTCCGATGGTGAGCATTAAAAATAAATTGTACCCTTTTTCACTTCCCCTGGAAACTTTGTAGTTAATAAATCCATACACTATACATACCGTAACGGCGTTAAATACATAAATGCTCCAGAGGGGTAGATATAGGTCAATTTCGGAAAAGAAATTGAAGAAAATATAATAGTGTATGCCGAATAATAACACAGCAAATCCAATCAACTTTAATGCAAATTTCAGGAGTTCCTTATTTATCATTTTCTTTTGAAAAATTGGAAGCTTGCCTTATAACTAAGTACATGGCGATGGCGATTGAAACCAAGCTACATATTATGGTAAATACCGGATACTCATTGGGATAAGCTTCGTCCAGCTTCACTCCTCCCAAGGACCCCAATCCAATGATCACCAACATTTGAAAAGCTAGCCCTGAAAAGCGAGCGAAACTCTTAATTTTGCTGCTCCGGTTTGGCTTTTTGGATTCGTTGTGATCTGTCAAAAGGGTGGTTTTGAGATTTCAGCACTTCGGTATGCTTTGTAGTAAGATCCGGTTCTACAGTTTTTTCCTTCCCAGGCCCTTTCATAGAGCAAGAAGCATTAAAGGTGGCTCCCGGTTCAACCGCTAATTTTCCAACCACTACTTCTCCTTCGATATGAGCAGTCGATTTTATAGTTAATGTCCCGGATACATCTAGGTTGCCCTTAAATCTACCTTCAATGTCTGCGTCTTCGCAGCTTAGTTTCCCGATGATCACGCCGGATTTTCCTAGAACCACCTTGGAAGGATTGCTAATACTTCCTTCAATGGTTCCGTCTATTCTAAAATACCCATTTGAAATAATATCTCCTTTCAATTGGGTTCCTTCGTTAATTCTGTTTTGGCTAACTGTTGGTTCCATAATCCTTTTTTCTTTTTTTTCTGAAAACATAACGCTATTAATTTTGGGGATTACTGTTTTCTTCTTCCATATTGATGAAAGTCAAATAGTCCTCCAGGTTTTTATGAATCTGAATCACTTTGTAATTAGGCGAAGCTATTTCGAAAAACGCGCGCTTGATCTTAAATTCCTTCTTCTCTTCCAATACCTCGGCAAATCCTCTTCCGCCCAGCTTTGTGCTCAGGCCATGGATAATAACAAATTTGGTGCTAGGATCGTAATAGTCCATTGAAGCCGACATATAGGTGTAATTAAAATAGGTAATGGCTTCGTTCAGCTTTTCCAACAAAGCGGTAGCTTCCTCCTGTTCGGTAGCATCATATTTGTACACTACCTTCCAACTATTCTTCACTTCTTCTTCGGGCATAAACTCCTTCGATGCCAATCCGGGTAAAACCGTAGCGTATATTTTTTCGGCCTGTTTTCCCTCTTCAGACTGTGGATAATTAAGCGCCACAAAGTTCAAGGCTTTTTTATATGCTTCGAACCCGTCTTGTCGTGCCAAGGCAGTGGCCTTCAATATTTCGAGTTTGGGAACAATGTCATTCCCCGTATGAAGAGAAATATAGTCGTCGGCGGTATCAATTACA
>SMXJ01000070.1 GCA_004356305.1 Bacteroidota bacterium
TAAAGGGGCTATTATTACACTTACCGAGATATTAGCCGAAGAATACAAAGAAACGGGACCATCATTCAATGTTCTGGCTTTGGGTGCGGTTCAAACCGAAATGCTCGAAGAAGCTTTCCCGGGTTATGAGGCACCTATTTCAGCAGAGGAGATGGCACAATACATCATGGATTTTTCCTTGACAGGAAACAAATATTACAATGGAAAAATAATGGAAGTGTCAAGTTCAACACCTTAGATTTGTAGATGAACCAGACACTCACAAAATACATCCCAAAAGCTTCTGTAGAGACAGCTTTTCATCTCTTAAAATCCAACAACGTCAATCTTAAAGTAGTCAATCAACGGGTAACTCGTCATGGTGATTATCGGAAAATGCCGAATGGACAGAATCAGATCACTGTAAACGCAAATCTCAACCCGTATCGTTTCTTGGTTACTTTGGTCCATGAGATCGCCCATTTGCAGGCTTTTATATCCTATGGTAAATTTATCAAACCGCATGGTCAAGAATGGAAACATACATTTCAGCGATTGATGTTACCATTTTTACGACCCGAAGTTTTTCCAGATCAGTTGCTGCCGGTTTTAGCTATTCATTTTAAAAATCCGAAAGCAAGCAGTGATACAGATACCAAATTGTCATTAGCGTTGAAGCAATACGACCCACCCAACGATAAAAACTATATCTTTGAGATACCCTATGGTGGCACGTTTCGTCTGTACAATGGAAAGATCTTCAAACGAGGTAATATAAGAGTGAAACGATACGAATGCCTGGAAGTTGACACGGGTCGTTTGTATTTATTCAACCCAAATGCTGAAGTCGATTTATTGAATTAATTATAAACCTAAGGTGAGAAGACCCCGGTAGGACGATGGAAGATCAATTGAACCGGAAATTCGAATTTCGAAGGGGATGTTTTTAATATGAGGGAGTAATAATAAATAATAAGATCCTCTAAAACACAGGGGAGTACAGAATGAATAACAACTATCACGCAGTTATCATGGCAGGAGGAATCGGTTCCCGATTTTGGCCCGTTAGCACGACTCAGCTTCCAAAGCAGTTTCATGATATGCTGGGTACCGGAAAAACGCTCCTCCAAAAGACTTTTTCTCGCCTTTCTAACATAGTTCCGTCATCGAATATACTGATCCTCACTAACGAGAGATACCTGGATCTGTGTTTGCAACAACTCCCTGAAATTTCTGAGAGTCAGATAATACTAGAACCCGCTATGCGAAATACGGCTCCCTGTATTTTACTTTCAGCTTTAAAAATTTACAAAGAGAATCCCAAAGCATTGATGTTGGTGGCTCCCAGTGATCATTGGATTGAAGATGAAACAGCTTTCAAAAACGATGTACTCACTTGTTTTGAGGCATGTCAAAATCAAGATATACTCGTGACATTGGGTATTCAACCTACTTTTCCGAATACGGGATATGGTTATATCGAAAATGATAAAGAAGATACAGCAGAACTAAAAAGTGTGAAACAATTTCGGGAAAAACCGGATTATAAAACGGCGAAAGAATTTTTGACCGGGGGTAATTTTCTTTGGAATGCAGGTATATTTCTATGGAGTGTCAAAAGTATCGTAACAGCTTTTGAGCGACTAATGCCTTCCTTGCATGCTCTTTTTTCTGCAGGGCTTCCCGTTTTAAATACTTCCGAAGAAAAATTATTTATCGAAAAAAATTATGTGAAAGCCGAGAATATATCCATTGACTACGGCATTTTGGAAAAAGCTGAAAATGTCTACGTCAAAAAAGCTACTTTCGATTGGAATGATCTAGGCACCTGGGGAGCGTTATATGATAAATTGAATAAAGATGATGCCCAAAATGCGGTGGTTCGGGCCCTTCCATATCTTAAGAATGCAAAAAGGAATATGATATTCTCTTCTTCGGAAAAGTTGGTGGTAGTAGAGGGTATGGACGATTTCATCATAGTGGATAAGGACAATGTTTTGCTGATTTTTCCGAAAGGAAAAGAACAAGACATCAAAAAATTATTAGAGGATGTATCTAAAAAATTTGGAAAAAAATATACCTAAATGAGCACTATCGACAAAAGCGACAAGGCGTTTGAACAATCAAAAAAAAGCTGTGCAACACGATGTCAGGGGACTCTGACAAAGCTTGAAAACCTTTTTCTTGGAATTGTTTGTCTTTCCGGGCAGATACCCTTATGGTCAACTAACTTATCCTTCTTTTAACTGAATATCACGAATTTTCTTAAACAGATCCGATGAATACACAAAGTCGGTAATACTTTTGTTGTCGGTTTTGAAGATCTGTGTTTTATCTCCTTCCCATGCTATTTCTCCATCTTGAAGGAAGATGATCTTTTCACCGATCTCCATCACCGAGTTCATATCGTGTGAGTTGATCACCGTTGTCATATTGTACTCAATGGTAATTTCATGTATTAGATTATCAATGAGGATGGCTGTACGTGGGTCCAGGCCGGAGTTAGGTTCATCACAAAATAAATATTTCGGATTGTTGACGATCGCCCTGGCAATTGAAACCCTTTTTTTCATCCCTCCGGAAATTTCGGCAGGGAATTTTTTATTCACGTTTTCAAGGTTTACTCTGGACAATACCTCATTGACCCTATCGAGCATTTCGTCTTTTTTCTTTTTGGTAAACATACGTAATGGGAACATCACATTTTCTTCTATATTCAAAGAATCGAATAATGCACCTCCCTGAAAGACCATTCCCATATCTTTTCGCAAATTGCGTTTTTCGTCTTCGTCCATATCCTGCAAGGCCCTGTCCTGAAAATAAATACGTCCCTCTTCCGGTTCAAAAAGGTCTAACAGACATTTTAGAAATACCGTTTTTCCACTACCACTTTCCCCAATGATCATGTTCGTTTTGCCTTGATCAAAGACCGTGGAGATCCCTTTGAGGATATGATCCTTTCCAAAACTTTTATGTATGTCTTCTACTCTTATCATTAGCCAAGCAATAGGGAAGTGAGAATAAAATTCGTTAATATTATCAACACACTGGTCCAAACAAATGCGGTAGTACTTGCTTTTCCTACCTCCAACGCTCCTCCTTTCATATAGAACCCTTGCCATGATGGAACGGTGGCCAGGATAAAGGCAAAAACAAATGTTTTGATAAACGCATAGATCACGTGAAAGGTAATAAAGTCATTTTGTAACCCCCTAATAAAGGCTTCGGATGTACTATATCCACCATAAACACCTGCGACCCATCCACCAACAATTCCCAGGAACATAGCGATTGCAATTACAAACGGATAGAAAAGCAAGGCGATGATTTTTGGGAACACCAAATAATTCAAAGAGTTGATCCCCATTACTTCTAATGCATCAATTTGTTCGGTCACCCGCATGGAACCAATACTGGAGGTTATAAAAGATCCCATTTTCCCGGCCATAATGATGGAAATAAAAGTTGGTGCAAATTCCAGAATAATGGATTGACGCGTTGCAAAGCCTACCAAATAATCCGGGATAATAGGATTGTCTATGTTAAGGGCAGTTTGTATGGCCACAACACCTCCGACAAAAAAGGAAATAAAGGCCACGATGCCTAATGAATTGATCACAAGTTCATCAATTTCCTTGTATATGAGATCCCTTAACACAGAACCTTTGGTAGGATGGCTAAAGACTGTTCCCAGCATTAAAAAATAGGAGCCAATATCTTGGAGGTACTTCATAGAATGATTTCAAAGGCTAATGTAGCAAAATTAACCGATTGTTTTTTCAGATAAAAAATGGAAATCAAACTTTATCTGTTAAGCAATTCCATCATTTTATGGTAGATCCGGGTGTTTTCATAGATACCGCCAAACAAGTCGGCACCGGGGCCTTTAGCAAAAACAGGTACCATCGTCGCCGAATGGCCGTTAGTAGAAAATGTAGCTTTAATTTTGTTGTAATCACCACCATCATTGGCTAAAGTGAATCCTCCTGTTTCGTGGTCGGCCGTTACGATGACAAGCGTTTCGCCATTTTGATCTGCGAAGTCCAAAGCGATGCCAATAGCATTGTCAAAATCGATGAGTTCACTAATTAGGTAATCTGCATCGTTAGCGTGACCCCCCCAATCAATTTGGGATCCTTCTACCATTAAGAAGAACCCTTGTTTGTTCTGTGATAATTGTTCAATGGCCATTTGTGTTGCATTTGGTAGAAAATCGCCCCGCCCATTTAACATTTTGGGCATCCCACCGTTGGCGAGTAAAAACCCATGTTTATTTGCCGGGGCCATTTTGAGCGATGTAGTGTCAATTGAAAAACCATTGTTTTCCAACACCCTGATAAGATCCTTACCATCACTTCTATGTTTAAAGAAATTCAATCCCCCTCCGGCAAAGAAATCGATTTCTGATGCTACCAAAAAGGAAGCGATATCCTCTTCCAGCCCTCGCGATTTGGTATGTGCATAAAAACAGGCCGGTGTGGCATGGGTAATTGACGAAGTAGATACCAACCCGGTACTCAACCCTTTTTCCGAAACTATTTCGACTATGGTTGGCACGGCCGTCGAATCAACATTCACTCCAATAGCCCCATTGTAGGTTTTTATACCACTCGCGAAGGCTGTGGCTGCTGCAGCCGAGTCTGTGATGAGACTATTCGAAGCGGAGGTTTTTATCAATCCAATTACAGGAAAGCGGTCAAAATTTGACGGATTCTCATTGAAAAACTGACTGGCGGAAATTTGACTTAGTCCGGTTCCGTCCCCGATAAACAGGATGATATTTTTAGGTTTTTTGAGAGTATTTGTTTCAGATTTGATGACCACTTGTTGTGCAGAACAGGCCAGAAACGAAATTGAAAATAGGAGTGAAAGGAGTTCTCGCATACAATTGGATTTATACTTTCTCAAAGGTAATAAAACTCAATGCAAGTGAAAGTTAATCTTGGGTTATATCTTTAAAAGAACATCTTTTTTATGTTCCTCCAGCGAAGATCTCGAATGAATTTTCCTTCCTCTATACTTACAATGTATTCATTTTTTATACTGAAATAACCCCGCAAGCAATTCCAGAAATAACCAAAGCTTTTTTTCTTCCACGCCAACTTCATTGAAGCAATCAGGGTTAGCCAAAATCCATAACGCATTTTTTTAAACGCCTGTCCTTGTTTTCTACGAGAGGCCCTGTTATAAATAACTCCGGTGGGTTTTAGGTGTTTGACATGAAGGGATGTATCGGTTTTGATTTCCCAACCATGGAATCGAGCCAATAATTCATCGACTGTGTCCCAACCCATGGATATTTTAAGTCCACCTATTTGGGTGAAGCATTCCTTTCGGTAAGCTTTCAGAGCACCCCGAATATGGTCTTTGTTGGTGAGATCTTCCAAAACCCATTCATCCTTCTTTTTGATGAAACAAAATCCACCTGCCATACCGCAGTTTTTATTCTGAAGAAATACTTCGGAAATCAGTTGTAAATAGTCCTTTGGAAAAATCAGATCCGCATCGAACTTACAAATAACATCATAGTTGTCATCCAAGCAAGCAAGACCTTTGTAAAATGCACGAATAATTTTGCTTCCAGGGCTATGTTCCTCTTTTGAAGTATGCTCTACGGAAGTAATAAATGAAAA
>SMXJ01000071.1 GCA_004356305.1 Bacteroidota bacterium
TAAAATAGTATCGGTGATCTGTTGTATCTCTGCCAATTTTATTCGGTGTTATCTATTATAAATGCGACACAAATTTAAGGGTTTTTTTGGGAGAAATGACCAACTGAAAATGTCTTCTTATTCACTTATAAAGCTTCGCAGCTTCATTCAAAACCATTAAGCGCTAGAATTCTTAACTCTGGTGGTTGAAGAAATCTCAAATCATAAGTCATCCGGGCAGGTAATCCATCAAAAGTTATTGAATTTAAAACAATATTTGTAGATTGAAGTTAGTCCCTTACCAAAGGCATTGTAGAGCAGCGAAGCAATCCTCCTTGTTTGGCAATCTCGGCATAGGGCACTTCTTCTACTGTAAATCCTTGGGATCGAAGCCAATCGTTTAATCTTTTAAAGTTTTTTTCTGAAATGATCACATCTTTGGAAATGGAAAAGATGTTACTATTCATATCATACATTTCCTCTTTGGTGACGTGGAAACAGTTTTCACTTCCGAAGAAATCGAGCAACCATTCATATTCTTCTTCTTCCAAAAACCCTTCCTTATGAATAATGGCTTTCCCTTTCCCCAAGGGCTGAAAGCAACAATCAAGGTGCAAAGCGCTGTTTCTGGGATCAGTGTTGGATTTTTTAAGATTAAAAGACTTGACTATTTTATTTGGAAACAACTTTTGTATTGCCACTACCGCTTCCATGTTTGTACGGGCTGTAATATAATCTGAATAGTCCTTTCCCCTGTATGTTCCAATAAAAATATAATCGCCCCACGGCATAACATCACCTCCTTCAATATGACACTCATCGGGCAAAATGAACCTATTCGATTTGTCTATAGCTTGCCAGACATTCGCAGTTGCGTCGATTTCACGTTCGCGATCCGGTAAAATGTTGGCAATAATTATTTTATCCTCAATAACGAACGAAATATCTCGTGCAAATATCTGATTGTAATTTTCGAGTGTTTCCGGCCTGTAAACCGTAACATCATACTTTCGTAATACTTCGGCCACCGCTTCTAATTCATTGATCATATCCTCTTCAGTTGGATAAGTTCCAGCAATGATATGCTCTAAGGATTTGGGATCGTAAGCATCTTCTGCTTTGGGAACAGGCCCATTGCTTTTTGCAGTTCCTAATACGACGGCGCGCAGACGAGAAGTTTCATCTTTAATGTTAAGTTGGATCATATGCAAATATAAAAAAAGCAGCGCCTACTCCTTCACTTTCAGCCTTCGAAGCTGAAATTACTCGCGCCTCCGCTAAAGCTTCAGTGGCACGCGGACGGCAAATTAGACGAAACTATGAAGTATGAAGATGAGGATGCTTTTTTTTCGGAATAAAATACTATCTAAAATCAATATCTTTAAAAGGTCGCAGGTTTTCACCTATGTAAATTTGACGAGGGCGGCCAATAGGTTCTTTGCGAAGTCTCATTTCCCGCCATTGAGCGATCCAACCAGGCAGTCGTCCTAAAGCGAACATTGCCGTAAACATTTCCACAGGAATTCCCATAGCGCGATAAATAATACCCGAATAGAAATCTACATTTGGATATAATTTTCTATCCACAAAGTATTGATCTTCCAGGGCCTCTTTTTCCAGTCTTTTGGCAATATCCAGTATAGGATCATCAACCCCAAGGTTTTTTAATACTTGATCTGCCGAAACTTTAATAATTTTGGCCCGAGGATCGAAGTTCTTATAAACACGATGCCCAAATCCCATCAAACGGAAAGGATCATTCTTGTCTTTGGCCTTCGCCATATATTTTTTGGTGTCACCACCATCTTCCCTGATGGCTTCCAACATTTCGATCACGGCTTGATTAGCACCCCCATGTAAGGGTCCCCATAATGCACTTATTCCCGCTGATAGGGAAGCAAACAACCCTGCATGAGATGATCCCACTATGCGTACAGTTGAGGTTGAACAGTTTTGTTCGTGGTCTGCGTGTAGGATCAACAACTTATCCAAGGCATCTACCAATACTTCATTGGAATTATATTCACCACTTGGTTTTTTAAACATCATCTTTAGTATGTTGTCTACATAACCCAAAGAATCATCACCATAATCCAATGGTAATCCAGCTCTTTTTCTGTACGTCCAGGCTGTCAGCACAGGGAATTTACCAAGTACCCGTACTATGGCATTGTACATTTCTTCCTCGCTATCTACATTTACCGATGAAGGATTAAAAGCGATCAATGCACTGGTCAACGAAGACAAAACTCCCATAGGATGCGCCGATTTTGGAAATCCATCCAATATTTTCTTTACATCTTCATCTACAAGTGACTGTTCTTTTATATCATTATGAAACTTTGAAAGATCTTCTTTTGGAGGTAACTCTCCAAAAATCAATAGATATGCCACTTCTAAAAAATCTGCTTTCTCTGCTAACTCTTCAATAGCATAGCCTCTGTAACGAAGAATTCCTTCTTCGCCGTTCAAAAAAGTGATTGCGCTTTCACAAGATCCGGTATTCCTATAACCGGGGTCAATAGTGGTTACTCCTCCGGTGACACTTCGAAGTGTTTTGATGTTGATGGCAACTTCATTTTCAGTACCTTCAATTATAGGGAATTCATATTTTTTACCGTTTATCTCGATCGTCGCGTTTTCAGACATATATAATTTTTATTTTTGTTGAATTTTAAGGATTACTAAATTACGAAAAATTGAATGAAATTTTTAGTGTTTCCTAACCCTTCTTGGATTAAAATATATATAATTTACCCCATTTGAAACAATTTCATGGTTTCCGAAATTTCTTCGGAATAAAAAACCGTCTCAAAAAATTAAGTAGTTGAGTAGATTTGAACAAAATTCTTATTAGATCTTGAAAGCGCTTCTCCCGGGATAGAATGCTATCTCGCCCAATTCTTCTTCAATACGAAGTAATTGATTGTATTTCGCCATACGATCACTGCGGGAAGCAGAACCGGTTTTAATTTGCCCTGTGTTCAGCGCTACGGCCAGATCGGCGATAGTGTTGTCCTCCGTTTCGCCACTACGATGTGACATTATGGTAGTATAGCCAGCATTGTGCGCCATATTCACTGCGGCAATGGTTTCACTCAGGGTGCCTATTTGGTTAACTTTAATGAGTATGGAATTGGCGATTCCTTCTTTTATTCCACGAGATAGTCTTTCGACATTGGTCACGAACAGATCATCACCAACTAATTGTACTTTGCCGCCTATTTTATCGGTTAGATATTTCCATCCTTCCCAGTCATTCTCATCCATACCATCTTCAATGGAGATGATGGGATAGCTGGAAGAAAGTTCGGCCAAATAATCTGCCTGCTCTTGTGATGTTCTTATTTTTCCGGCATCACCTTCAAAAATTGTATAATCGTATTTTCCATTTGCGTAAAATTCCGCGGCAGCACAATCCAAAGCGATCATCACTTCGTCACCCAATTTATAACCAGCCTTTTCGGTTGCCTTTGCTATGGTTTCCAGAGCATCTTCAGTTCCATCCAAAGATGGAGCGAATCCACCTTCGTCACCCACTGTAATACTCAATCCACGATCGTGTAGTACTTTTTTAAGATTGTGAAAAATTTCAGTTCCTATTTGCATGGCATGTGCAAAGCTTTTAGCCTTTACAGGCAAGACCATAAATTCCTGAAACGCAATGGGTGCATCGCTGTGTGAACCCCCGTTAATAATATTCAACATGGGCACGGGAAGTGTTTTTGCGCTAACTCCCCCCACATATCGATATAAGGGTAAACCCATTTCATTTGCAGCGGCTTTGGCAGCCGCTAATGAAACCCCTAAGATCGCATTGGCTCCTAGTTGCGACTTGTTTGGAGTACCGTCCAGGTCGATCATGATCTGATCGATGGCTTCCTGTTCAAACACTGAAACTCCCAAAAGTGTATCGGCAATTTTTCCGTTCACATTTTCAACGGCTTTTAAAACACCCTTGCCCATATAGTCATCACCGCCATCACGTAACTCAACCGCTTCATGTTCCCCGGTAGAAGCGCCGGAAGGCACAGCGGCACGACCCAGAATTCCATTTTCAGTAATTACGTCCACTTCCACGGTGGGATTTCCCCTGGAATCAAAAATTTGTCTGGCCCGTATGTCAATTATTACACTCATGCGGTTTGAAGTTTGTGATTTCTGATATTTTCAATAAAAGTATCAAAAAGATAGGAGGCGTCATGTGGTCCGGGACTTGCTTCCGGATGATATTGCACGGAGAATACCGGCTTATTTTTCATTCGAATACCGGCAACGGTTTGATCGTTCAGATGCACATGAGTGATCTCAACGTTGGGATGTGCTTCGGTATCTTCTCTGTTAATGGCAAAACCATGATTTTGAGAAGTAATTTCCCCTTTCCCGGTCATCAGGTTCTTAACAGGGTGGTTGATCCCCCTATGCCCGTTGTGCATTTTGTATGTTGAAATACCGTTTGCCAAAGCCAGGACCTGGTGTCCTAAGCAAATTCCAAATAAAGGAACATTGTGCTTTAAGATCTGTTTGGTAGTTTCAATTGCTTCCGTCAAGGGTTTAGGATCACCCGGACCGTTACTGAGAAAATAGCCGTCTGGCTGGAATGCTTTCATTTCAGTGAACGAGGCGTTGTAGGGGAATACTTTTATATAGCAATCTCTTTCCGCCAGGTTACGAAGGATGTTTTTCTTGATCCCAATATCCAAGACTGATATCTTATAAGTTGCATTCTCATTGCCGAAGAAATAAGGTTCCTCAGTTGAAACCTTAGAGGCAAGTTCCAATCCGTTCATATCCGGAACAGCTTCCAGTTGTTTTTTAAGACCTTTTATATTCTCTGTTTCCGTAGAAATTACGGCATTCATCGCTCCATTGTCACGTATGTAATTCACAAGTGCACGTGTGTCCACGTCGCTTATGGCCAACAGATCGTTTTTGTCTAAGAAATCTTCCAGGGAAGCATCTGCGCCCGGACGCGAATGATGGTAATTGAAGTTGCGACATACTAATCCGGCGATCTTCACACCATCCGATTCAACTTCATCAGCATTAGTCCCGTAATTTCCAATGTGTGCGTTGGTGGCCACCATTAATTGACCAAAGTAGGAAGGATCTGTAAAGATCTCCTGATAGCCTGTCATTCCGGTATTGAAGCAAACTTCCCCAAAGGCAGAACCTTCTTTATCTCCTACTGTCTTACCGTGGAAAATAGTTCCATCCGCTAATAAAATAAGGGCTTTTTTCCGTGTTTTGTATTTCATAGTCAAACAGATCTCGATAAGCTTCGCTTACTATTTTCCAATCAGGATATTTTTTCTCAATTATGCCCGATTCACCTAAAAGCAGGTCTCTTCGAGTCTTGCAAAAATAGTATAAAAAAAGGGACAATCTTCAAAAGCTCGTCCCTTAGTTGTTTACATATGAATGTTCATTTATTCTTCTTCCTTATTTGCCTTCGTATCGCTAGCAGGAGCAACATCTGCTGCACCGCCTCCACGACGACTTCTACGTGTAGATTTTTTCTTCTTCGGTTTGCCTGCATTGTACAACTCGTTGTAGTCAACCAATTCGATCATTGCCATTTCTGCGTTATCTCCCAATCGATTACCCAATTTGATGATACGAGTATATCCTCCGGGACGATCTCCCACTTTTACAGCAACTTCTCTAAACAATTCAGTTACCGCGTCTTTTTGACGAAGTCTACTAAATACAATACGACGATTGTGGGTAGTGTCTTCTTTTGACTTTGTAACCAAAGGCTCCACAAACCGCTTAAGTGCTTTTGCTTTCGCAACTGTTGTGTTTATCCGCTTATGTTCAATCAGGGAACAAGCCATATTCGCCAGCATCGACCTTCTATGGGCTGTTTTTCTTCCCAAATGATTTATCTTTTTTCCGTGTCTCATTTTTACTTAGAGGTTAGATATGATATTATGAGATATGAGATTTTAAATTTCTCTCCGTTCTCGACGAAAGACATCCAAATTCATGGTTAGTCTCTCATCTTCTGTCTCAAATCTTATTTCTATAATTATTCTTTATCCAATTTATATTTTGAAAGATCCATACCGAAATTCAATCCTTTCACATTCACCAACTCTTCCAATTCGGTCAATGACTTCTTACCGAAATTTCTGAACTTCATCAAATCGTTCTTATTGTAAGAAACCAAATCGCCTAAGGTATCAACTTCGGCTGCTTTTAAGCAATTCAACGCACGTACTGAAAGATCCAGGTCGATCAACTTGGTTTTCAACAATTGTCTCATATGAAGTGATTCTTCATCATAAGTTTCAGTTTGCGCAATTTCGTCTGCTTCCAAAGTGATACGCTCATCACTGAACAACATAAAGTGATGAATAAGTGTTTTGGCTGCTTCTGTCAAAGCGTCTTTAGGGTTAATAGACCCATCGGTGACGATTTCGAAAACCAATTTTTCATAATCGGTTTTTTGTTCAACACGGAAGTTCTCAACGCTATATTTTACGTTCTTGATCGGTGTATAGATAGAATCTGTAAAGATGGTCCCTAAAGGCGCATTCGCCTTTTTATTTTCCTCTGCAGGAACATACCCTCTTCCTTTCTCAATCGTGATCTCGAAGTTCAGGTTAACCTTGGAATCCATATTACAAATCACTAATTCCGGGTTCAATACTTGAAAGCCAGAAATGAATTTCTGGAAATCACCGGCCGTAAGCTCTTCTTGACCGGAAACCGAAATGGTTACGGTTTCATTATCTATTTCATCTATTTGTCTCTTAAAGCGAACTTGCTTCAGATTTAAAATAATTTCCGTTACATCTTCCACTACACCTGCAATCGTCGAAAACTCATGATCTACTCCTTCGATTCGTACCGAAGTAATTGCAAATCCTTCTAACGAGGAAAGTAAAACTCGTCTTAATGCGTTGCCTACCGTTAATCCATAACCGGGTTCCAGGGGTCGAAATTCGAATTTCCCTTCGTAATCGGTTGAATTAATCATGATAACTTTATCAGGCTTTTGAAAAATAAATACTGCCATAATTTGACTCGTGTGGTTTTAGATTATTTTGAATATAATTCGACGATAAACTGCTCATTGATGTTTTCAGGAATCTGCAATCGCTGAGGAACAGAAACAAAAGTTCCTTCTTTCTTCTCAGCGTTCCATGTGATCCATTCATACACATGATCAGTGTTTTCTAGCGATCTTTCGATAGCTTCCAAAGATTTTGATTTCTCTCTAACAGCAACTACGTCTCCGGCTTTTAACTGGTAGGACGGAATGTTTACTTTTTCACCATTTACGGTGATATGACGATGAGACACCAATTGTCTTCCAGCGCTACGGCTTGGAGCAATTCCCATTCGGTATACTACATTATCCAAACGTGACTCGCACAACTGAAGTAATACTTCCCCAGTAATTCCAGTTGACGCAGTCGCCTTTTTAAACATATTTCTAAACTGACGCTCCAATATTCCGTAAGTGTATTTCGCTTTTTGCTTTTCGGCCAATTGGATAGCGTATTCAGATTTTTTACCTCTCCTACGGTTATTTCCGTGTTGTCCCGGAGGGTAATTTCTTTTTTCAAAAGATTTGTCTTCTCCAAAAATAGCCTCGCCGAACTTTCGCGCAATTTTTGTTTTTGGACCAGTATATCTTGCCATTTTAAAATTTAATTTTGAAGGGAAATCTAAATTAAGGTCATCCTCTAGTTTTCTTTGTCCTTCAGGTTTATACTAATTAATAATTATACTCTTCTTCTTTTTGGCGGACGACATCCGTTATGTGGCATCGGAGTAACATCGATGATCTCGGTCACTTCAATTCCTGCATTATGGATAGAACGGATGGCAGACTCTCTGCCATTTCCTGGTCCCTTAACGTAAACCTTAACTTTGCGCAGGCCTGCTTCCTGAGCCACAGCCGCAGCATCCTCAGAAGCCAGCTGAGCAGCATAAGGAGTATTTTTCTTAGATCCTCTAAATCCCATTTTACCGGCTGAAGACCAAGAGATAACATCTCCGTTCTTATTGGTTAACGAAATGATAATATTGTTAAAGGAAGCGGTGATATGTGCTTCACCGGTTGCTTCAACATTTACCTTGCGTTTTTTTGCACTAGACTTTGCCATATTTTTAAATGTTTAGTTGTTAGTTGCTTGTCGTTAGAATTCTGAAAATGAACTATAATTTTATTCCGTCTAACGTCTAAGTACTAATGACCAACGTCTATTAATTATTTAGTTGCTTTCTTTTTGTTAGCAACAGTTTTACGTTTTCCTTTTCTGGTTCTCGAGTTGTTCTTCGTACGTTGTCCTCTTAATGGAAGACCTATCCTATGACGAATTCCTCGATAACAACCAATATCCATTAAGCGTTTTATGCTTAATTGTACTTCGCTACGTAATTCACCCTCGATCTTGAAAGAGCCAACTTCCTTACGAATTTTCCCGATCTCATCATCGTTCCATTCGCTCACTTTTTTGTCTTCATCAATTCCGGCTTTCTCCAATATATCCTTTGCACGGCTACTGCCTATTCCGAAGATATACGTTAACGCGACTACACCCCTTTTTTGCTTTGGGATATCTACACCTGCGATTCTTGCCATAACTTATCCTTGTCTTTGTTTGAACCTGGGGTTCTTTTTGTTAATTACATACAATGTGCCTTTCCTGCGAACGATCTTGCAGTCGGCACTTCTTTTTTTAACGGATGCTCTAACTTTCATCTGTTCTTTTTTTTAGATGTGAACGAAATACTCGTCCTTAGTATCTATATGTTATACGAGCCTTCGTTAAATCGTAAGGACTCATTTCTAATTTTACTTTATCTCCAGGCAACAATTTAATGTAATGCATTCGCATCTTTCCCGAAATGTGTGCCGTAACTATATGAGCATTCTCTAACTCCACACGAAACATAGCATTCGATAATGCTTCTACAATGGTTCCATCTTGTTCTATTGCCGGTTGTTTTGCCATAATTATGCTACTGCTTTTCTGTTTTTTCCACTCTTCATCAAACCATCGTAATGACGATTTAACAGGTAGGAATTAATTTGTTGCATTGTATCGATAGCCACACCTACCAAAATCAATAGTGAGGTGCCACCGTAAAACAATGCCCATCCTTGTTGAATACCCATTAGCTTAACAACAAATGCAGGAAAAATTGCAATTAGTGCTAAGAAAACCGATCCCGGTAATGTGATTTGTGACATAACTCTATCCAGAAATTCCGCGGTGTCTGTTCCCGGTTTAATACCCGGAATAAATCCTCCACTTCGTTTTAGGTCGTCCGCCATTTTATTGGTAGGTACCGTAATCGCAGTATAGAAATAGGTAAAGATGATGATCAATGTCGCAAATACTATATTGTACCACAATCCAAAGATGTCACTAAAATTGGCCAGCACGGACTGCGCCCAATCTGCCTCGGATAATCCAGCGACAGCCGAAGGAACAAACATCAAGGCTTGTGCAAAGATGATAGGCATTACTCCGGAGGCATTTAACTTCAGCGGGATAAATTGTCTTGCCCCAAATATATTTTTTTCATAACCTCCACTGGCGGTTCTCCGGGCGTATTGAACAGGTATTTTACGCACAGCCAATACCAGCATTATGGATGCGAGAATGATAACAAACCAGATCAACAATTCGATAAGGATCATGATCAGCCCTCCATTAGACTCTAATACTCTGGAAGCGAATTCCTGAGCGAAAGATTGAGGTAATGTTGCAATGATACCCACCATAATTAAGATCGAGATACCATTACCTACACCTTTATCGGTGATCTTCTCACCCAGCCACATCGCGAAAATACATCCTGTGACCAATATGATGATAGAAGAAACATAGAAGGTTGGTGTTAATCCAAGAATAAATGCGTCTGGGGGAACACCCAAAAACTGCATACCGGCTATATAACTTGGTGCTTGTACCAAACAAATACCAATGGTCAACCAGCGAGTAATCTGAGTGATCTTCTTTCTACCGCTTTCTCCTTCCTTTTGTAATTTCTGAAGGTATGGAACTGCGATCTGCATCAATTGTACCACAATAGAAGCCGAAATATAGGGCATGATCCCCAAGGCAAATACAGAAGCATTGGCAAAAGCCCCTCCTGTAAAGGCATTTAACAAGCCTCCAATTCCTCCGGCGTCAAAATTACCGGCAAATGCCGAAAGCTTTGAAGCATCGACTCCCGGCAAAACTACTTGTGCACCAAAACGGTACACCAATAAAAGACCCAATGTCACCATGATACGGTTACGCAGTTCTTCAATTTTTAAAATATTTTTTATGGTATCAATAAATTTCATACTATCAAAAAAATTACAATTCTACAGCTTCACCTCCGGCGGCTTCAATCGCCGCTTTTGCAGTCGCTGTGAATTTATGCGCAGATACTTTTAACTTCGCCTTTAACTCTCCTCTTCCTAAAATCTTGACCATTTCATTCTTACGGGCCAATCTCAGATCCACTAAAGTGTCGAAGTTTATCGAACCCTTGATTTTCTTATCGTCTACAAGTGCTTGAAGTGTATCCAGGTTCACTCCCTGGTAATCTTTGCGATTAATGTTAGTGAAACCAAACTTAGGAACACGACGTTGTAACGGCATTTGTCCACCCTCGAATCCTAATTTCTTAGCATATCCTGAACGTGACTTAGCCCCTTTGTGACCACGTCTGGAAGTACCACCTTTTCCGGAACCCTGTCCACGACCTACACGCTTACCTTTGTTTTTTACTGAACCTTCAGCTGGTTTTAAGCTACTTAAATCCATTGTGAATATCTTATTTAGTTTCTACTGAAACTAGGTGATTAACTTTTTTTATCATACCAAGAATGTTTGGCGTATTATCATGCTCTACCACTTGACCAATCTTCTTAAGGCCTAGTGCTTCGAGTGTTCTCTTTTGTCTTTGAGTGCGGTTGATGGCACTCTTTATCTTTTTTACTTTAATTTTTGCCATCTTCTTATTGCATTTTATCCTTTAAACAATTTCTCAAGTGAAATGCCCCTTTGCTTAGCCACAGTTTGCGCACTACGCAATTGTAATAGCGCATCGAACGTTGCCTTTACTACATTATGCGGGTTTGATGAGCCTTGAGATTTTGACAATACATCGTGAATTCCAACCGCTTCCAATACCGCACGAACAGCACCACCGGCAATTACTCCGGTACCGGGTGCAGCCGGTAACAGAGTTACTCTGGCCCCACCATATTTTCCTTTTTGTTCGTGGGGAAGTGTAACCTTGTTTAATGGAATACGAACCAGGTTTTTCTTGGCATCTTCAATTCCCTTGGCAATAGCACTGGCTACATCCTTAGATTTTCCAAGACCTTGTCCTACTACACCATCTTCATCACCGACAACAACAATAGCTGAAAATCCGAAAGCTCTTCCCCCTTTGGTCACTTTGGTCACACGCTGTACCCCTACCAAACGGTCCTTTAATTCCAGACCACTGGGTTTTACAGTTTCTACGTTTTTATAATCTTGATACATATACTTAGAATTTTAAACCGCCCTCGCGAGCACCTTCAGCTAATGATTTAACTCTTCCGTGATAAAGGTAACCGCCTCTGTCAAAAGTGATACTCTCAACTCCGGCTTTGGTTGCTTTTTCAGCAATTGCCTTACCAACTAATTTCGCTGCCTCCGTCTTATTTACTTTTGAAGCATCAATATCTTTATCTCTTGAAGATGCGGCGGTAATGGTCTTCCCGTTCACATCGTCAATTAGTTGCGCATAAATTTCTTTATTACTTCTGAAAACTGCCAAACGCGGACGATCTACTGTTCCCGAAACCAATTTTCTAATTCTGAAACGAATGCGTTCTCTTCTCTCGTTTTTAGATAATGCCATAACTTAATTTCTTATGCAGATTTACCTGCTTTTCTTCTTATACGTTCTCCTACAAACTTGATGCCTTTTCCTTTGTAAGGTTCCGGCTTACGGAAGGCGCGGATCTTAGCCGCTACCTGTCCAATCAATTGTTTGTCGATAGAAGTTAATTTAATAATAGGATTCTTTCCTTTTTCACTAATAGTCTCCACCGTTACTTCCGGTGCGATGTTTAACACAATATTATGTGAAAAACCAACTGCCAAATCCAATTTTTGACCTTGGTTCCTGGCCCGGTACCCAACCCCAACCAACTCTAGTTCTTTGGTCCATCCTTTGGTTACACCTTCAACCATATTGTTGATCAATGCACGATATAAACCGTGTTTTGCTCTATGATCTTTTGCATCTGAAGGACGCTCAACACTCAGGTTTCCTTCTTCCACATTTACGCTAACGTCAGTTATTTTCTGCGTTAACTCGCCTAATTTTCCTTTTACGGTAACTACGTTGTCTTTTACTTCAACGGTCACTCCTTCAGGAATTTTTATCGGGCTATTTCCTATTCTTGACATTTCTGGTCTTTATTAAATTAGTATACGTAACAAAGTACTTCTCCACCAATATTTTGTGCCTTTGCTTGTTTTCCTGTCATCACTCCTGCCGAAGTTGAAACAATTGCAATGCCCAAACCGTTCAATATACGTGGCATATCTGAAGACCCTGAATATTTACGTAAACCTGGTTTACTAATTCTTTGAATTCTTTTAATTACAGGATCTTTAGTAAGCTTGTCGTATTTTAAAGCGATCTTAATAGTACCTTGAATTCCTTTTTCGTCCTCGAACTTGTAGCTTAGAATATATCCTTGATCAAACAAGATCTTTGTAATTTCCTTTTTTAAGTTTGAAGCAGGCACCTCAACAACACGGTGTCCGGCCTTAACTGCATTTCTAACTCTGGTTAGAAAATCTGCGATTGGATCTGTAGTCATCTTTCTTCCTTTAATTTAAATTACCAACTAGCTTTTCTAACACCCGGGATCAAACCTTTGTTAGCCATTTCGCGGAACATAATACGCGAAATACCAAATTGTCTCATATACCCTTTGGGTCTACCCGTTAGTTTGCAACGATTGTGCATACGAACGGGAGAGGCATTTCTCGGTAATTTTTGCAATGCTTCATAGTCACCGGCTTCTTTCAAAGCTTTACGTCTTTCAGCATACTTTGCTACCATTTTTGCTCTTTTAACCTCTCGGGCTTTCATTGATTCTTTAGCCATCTCTTAGTTATTTTTAAAAGGCATTCCTAATTCGGTTAGTAATGATTTAGCTTCCTTATCTGTAGCAGCAGAAGTTACAAGGGTGATGTTCAATCCATCGATCGATTTTATCTTATCGATATCGATTTCAGGAAAGATAATCTGCTCTGTAATACCCAATGAGTAGTTCCCTCTACCGTCAAAACCGGACGTTTTAATTCCGCCAAAATCACGTACCCGTGGTAACGCAGATGTGATCAGTCTATCTAAAAACTCATACATACGCTCTCCACGTAACGTAACCCTGGTACCAATAGGCATTCCTTTCCGAAGCTTAAAATTTGCAACGTCTTTCTTGGAGATCGTCGCTACAGCTCTCTGCCCGGTGATGTTTGTCAATTCGTCAACAGCATACTCAATAAGTTTTTTGTCGGCTACTGCATTTCCAACCCCGCGAGACAATACGATGGTCTCTAGTTTTGGCACTTGCATTACATTTTTGTAACCAAATTCTTTTTTAAGAGCCTTAATTACTCTGCTCTTGAATTCATCCTTAAGTCTAGGTGTATATCCCATAACTATAATACTTGATTCGATTTTTTAGCAAATCTTACTTTTTTACCATCTTCCATTCTATATCCTACTCTGGTGGCTTCACCGGATTTAGGATCCAGCAATGAAAGATTTGAAATATGAATAGGAGCTTCTTTCTCGGTAATTCCACCTTGAGGATTGGCCGCACTTGGCTTCTCGTGTTTCTTTACCATGTTTACTCCTTCTACTATTGCTTTGTTTTTATCAAGTAACATACGCAACACATTGCCTTCGATTCCTTTGTGGTCTCCAGCGATCACTATTACTTTATCACCTGATTTTATTTTAAGCTTTCCCATCTTGATATTCGTATTAAAGCACCTCCGGTGCTAATGATACTATTTTCATAAATTGCTTGTCACGAAGTTCTCTCGCCACAGGTCCAAATACACGTGTCCCCACCATTTCTCCTTGTGGTCCTAAAAGGACGCAGGCATTGTCGTCGAAACGAATATAAGAGCCGTCCGGTCTTCTAACTTCTTTCACAGTACGCACTACAACTGCTGTAGATACAGTACCTTTTTTAATAATACTGTTAGGCGTAGCTTCTTTTACGGTAACCACAATTTTGTCACCGATAGAAGCATACCGTTTTTTTGTACCTCCCAACACACGGATCGTAAGTACTTCCTTGGCCCCGGTGTTGTCTGCTACTTTCAGTCTTGATTCTTGTTGTACCATGATTACTTCGCTCTTTCAATTATTTCTACTAATCTCCAACACTTGGTTTTACTCATAGGCCTTGTCTCCATGATCTTAACGGTATCACCTTCATTGCAGTCATTTTGTTCGTCGTGTGCCACGTATTTTTTCGTCTTTAAAACGAACTTTCCGTACATAGGGTGCTTCACTTTCTTCACTTCAGCAACTACAATGGATTTCTCCATTTTGTTACTGGTAACTACACCTATACGTTCTTTTCTTAAATTTCTTTTATCTTCCATCTTTCAGCTTTACGCAGTTATAGCACTTCTCTTTTAGTTAATTCTGTCGCAATTCTAGCAATAGATCTTCTTATACCTTTTAATTGAATTGGATTCTCCAATGGTGATATAGCATGCGCTATTTTTAAATCGGAGTAAGCCTTTTTTACTTCGGTGATTTGCTCCTGCAACTCTGCTGTTGATGCTTCGTTAATTTCTGATTGTTTCATTTTGACAATTTCAATAAAAATTAAGCTTGATATTCCCTGGAAATTATGAACTTCGTTTTAACAGGAAGTTTCTGTGCTGCAAGACGTAAGGCTTCCTTACCAATTTCCAAAGACACTCCGGATACTTCAAACAATACTCTTCCCGGTTTTACAACGGCCACATAATACTCAACCGCACCTTTACCTTTACCCATACGTACCTCTAGAGGTTTCTTTGTAATAGGTTTATCCGGAAATATCATGATCCACAGTGAGCCTTCTCTTTTCATATAACGTGTAGCCGCGATACGTGCAGCTTCTATCTGACGTGCTGTCAAGAAATTAGAGTCCAATGACTTAATACCAAAAGTCCCGTAGAATAGCCGGTTCCCACGACCTGCATTACCCTTCATACGGCCTTTTTGCATTTTACGGTATTTTGTTCTTTTCGGTTGTAACATTTTCTTATCTGTTTAAAAAATTACTTTCTGTTACGACGTGATTTGTTACCACCTCGGCCAGAACCGCCTTTTCCACCTTTTTTGGATAACCCAATCAATGGAGAAAGCTCTCTTTTACCATATACTTCACCTTTCATAATCCATACTTTAACACCTAGTCTACCATAAGTAGTGTGTGCCTCAACTAAAGCATAGTCAATATCGGCTCTAAAAGTTGATAAAGGAATACGACCATCCTTGTAGGATTCATTTCGTGCCATTTCGGCGCCGTTTAAACGTCCTGAGATCTGAATTTTAATTCCCTCAGCATTCATACGCATAGCAGCAGCGATTGCCATTTTGATTGCTCGACGGTATGAAATACGATTCTCAATTTGTCTTGCAACACTGGCACCTACTAAATGTGCATCGAGCTCAGGTCTTTTGATCTCGTGGATATTTATCTGTACTTCTTTATCTGTAATCTTTTTGAGCTCTTCTTTTAACTTGTCTACCTCTTGTCCACCCTTACCAATAATGATTCCCGGGCGAGCCGTTGTGATAGTAACGGTTACAAGTTTAAGCGTACGCTCGATGATTACTCTTGACACACTGGCTTTACTTAAACGAGCGTGAATATATTTTCTAATCTTGTCGTCTTCGGCCAATTTGTCACCGTAGTCGTTACCTCCGTACCAGTTGGATTCCCATCCTCGAATGATACCCAGGCGATTCCCGATTGGATTTGTCTTCTGTCCCATTTAAATTTAGCTTTGTGTGTTATCATGAGCTCCCAAAACCAGTGTTACGTGGTTGGAACGTTTTCTAATTCTATGTGCGCGTCCTTGAGGAGCAGTACGAAGTCTTTTCAACATTGTACCACTATCCACGCGAATTTCTTTTATAAAAAGATCTGCATCCTCCACCGAAGCTTCCTCGTTCTTCGCTTGCCAATTGGCGATCGCCGATAACAATAATTTCTCCAAACGGATCGAAGCCTCTTTTGGACTGAATCTCAAAATATTAAGCGCCTTGTCAATTTTCTCACCGCGCAACTGATCCGCAACCAAACGCATCTTTCGTGGTGATGTCGGGCAATTATTCAACTTAGCGAAGTACTGTGATTTCTTCGCTTCTTTGATTTTCTCTGCTCTTTCTCTTTTACGAACTCCCATGGCTTATTATTTTTTTCCTCTGTTTTTTGCGCCGGCATGACCACGGAATGATCTCGTAGGTGAAAATTCTCCTAATTTATGCCCCACCATATTCTCTGTTATATATACAGGAACAAATTGACGGCCATTATGTACCGCAATGGTTTGCCCAACAAAGTCTGGAGTGATCATAGAAGCACGTGACCAGGTTTTGATGACCGTCTTCTTTTTAGATTCAACGTTTTGCTGAACTTTTTTCTCTAACTTAAAATGAACGTAAGGTCCTTTTTTTAATGATCTTGCCATAGTTTAATTATTTCTACGTTCAATTATGTATTTGTTACTAGCTTTTGTTTTGGAACGGGTTCTATATCCTTTCGCAGGAATACCTTTTCTTGAACGTGGGTGACCTCCGGAAGATTTTCCTTCACCACCACCCATTGGGTGATCAACAGGATTCATCACCACAGGTCTTGTTCGTGGTCTTCTACCTAACCATCTCGATCTACCGGCTTTTCCGGAAACCAATAATTGATGGTCACTGTTTGATATCGCTCCAATCGTAGCCATACATGTAACCAGGATCAATCGGGTTTCCCCGGAAGGTAATTTCACGGTAGCATACTTAGCTTCTCTTGCCATTAACTGAGCAAAAGCACCGGCACTACGTGCCATAACAGCACCTTGTCCCGGATGTAATTCTATACAAGAAATAATAGTACCTAATGGAATGCCTGACAAGGGCATCGAGTTACCGATTTCCGGAGCGACTTTCTCTCCTGAAACGATATTTTGACCAACTTGAAGGCCGTTTTGAGCGATCACATAACGCTTCTCACCATCCTGGTAATTGAGCAATGCGATAAACGCGGTACGGTTTGGATCGTATTCTATAGATGCAACAGTAGCCGGTATTCCGTGCTTGTCACGTTTGAAATCGATAATTCGATAACGTCTTTTATGACCACCACCTATATAGCGCATGGTCATTTTTCCTTGACTGTTTCTACCACCAGAACGTTTATTCGGAACGAGTAAACTCTTCTCCGGCTTATCAGTCGTAATGGCGTCAAATCCATTTACAACTCTAAAACGCTGTCCTGGGGTGATTGGTTTTAATTTTCTTACAGACATTTTTGTCTTTTTAATTGTATCTAATCACTTAGATGTTTGCGTAAAAATCTATTGTATCACCTTCCGCCACCTGTACAATTGCCTTTTTATAAGCATTTGTTTTACCAGTTTGGATACCCGATCTTGTTTGACGGGTTCTCCTATCCGGGCGGACATTCATTGTTCGAACTGCAGTAACAGAAACTCCATAAGCGGCTTCCACCGCTTTCTTGATCTCTATCTTGTTCGCCTTAGTGTTCACTACAAACCCGTATCGGTTATTTACCTCCGCATCAGCCGTAGCTTTTTCTGTAATAATAGGTTTAATTAAGATATCCATCTCGTTTCTATTTACTTAAATTTTGTTCAATTCCTTCCAAAGAGCCTTCAAACAACACGAGGCTGTTTGCATTCATAATTTTGTAAGTACTTAGTTCTGAGTTCATTATGACCTCTGTACCTTTCAAATTACGAGACGACAAATATACATTATTATTTGTCTCTCCCAACACAAACAAACACTTTTTGTTTTCCAGTCCTAAGCTCTTCAATACACCTGTAAATTCTTGCGTCTTTGGTGCGTCGAATGTAAAGTCCTCAAGCACAACTATCGACTTGTCATTTGCTTTCATACTCAAGGCGGAACGACGTGCCAAACGCTTAAGGTTTTTGTTCAATTTAAAAGAGTGATTTTGGGGTCTTGGACCAAATATACGTCCACCACCTCTAAACACACCAGACTTGATACTTCCGGCACGAGCTGTACCTGTTCCTTTTTGTTTTTTGATCTTTCTCGTACTACCTCTGATCTCCGCACGCTCTTTTGCTTTGCTCGTCCCTTGTCGCTGATTCGCAAGGTATTGCTTCACATCAAGATATACCGCGTGATTATTGGGCTCTATTCCAAACACCTCTTTAGAAAGGTCTGCCTTTCTACCGGTGTCTTTTCCGTTTTTGTCTAATACCGCTACCTTCATTATTTCTGAATAATTACGTAAGCGTTTTTGTGTCCGGGCACACAGCCCTTCACAACAAGCAGGTTCTTTTCAGCAACTACTTTTAACACTCTCAAGTTTTGTACTTTCACTTTCTCATTTCCCATTTGCCCAGCCATTCTCATTCCTTTGAATACTCTCGAAGGATTCGATGAGGCGCCTATTGAACCAGGAGCTCTTAAACGGTTATGCTGTCCGTGAGTCGCTTGACCTACGCCCGCAAAACCATGTCTCTTTACCACCCCCTGGAATCCTTTACCTTTACTGGTTCCCGAAACATCCACGTACTCACCTTCTATGAAGTGTTCTACAGTGATGGTATCACCTAATTTATATTCTTCTTCAAATCCTTGGAATTCGGCGACTTTACGTTTTGCAACGGTTCCTGCTTTTTTAGCATGGCTTTCGGCGGCTTTCACAGCAGTCTTTTTGTCATCGAAACCAAGTTGAAGAGCTTCATACCCGTCAACCTCTAAGGTTCTGACTTGGGTAACAACACAGGGTCCAACTTCAATAACGGTACATGGCATATTTTTTCCATTCTCGTCAAAGATGCTGGTCATCCCTATCTTTCTTCCAATTAACCCAGACATATTTAATTATTTATTGATTATTATTAATTTCAATTCCCACCAAGGTGAGAAACTAAAACAGGGTCAAAATAAATTCAACCCTGAATGTTATTTTGTTTCCGTTTTTCCTTCGCCCGCAGCTAAGGACATGTTAACTCCCATGTAAGGCGGGAGGCTTTTCAACCTGGATCCCGAAACAAATCCGGGATATATTCAACTATGGCTTTCAATTCATTTTCAATTTTGAAAACCGAGTTTCATTATACCTTGATCTCTACTTCAACACCACTTGGCAACTCCAACTTCATCAAAGCGTCAATAGTTTTTGAAGAAGAACTGTAGATGTCCAGTAATCGCTTGTATGAGCTTAATTGAAACTGTTCTCTACTCTTCTTGTTTACATGTGGTGAACGTAAAACTGTAAAGATCTTTTTGTGCGTTGGTAATGGGATCGGTCCCGTTACCACTGCCCCGGTACTCTTTACGGTCTTAACGATTTTTTCAGCAGATTTGTCCACTAAATTATGATCGTACGATTTTAATTTAATTCTAATTTTTTGACTCATTGCTCAAATATTATATGTTAGTTCCTTTAGCTGCCGCGATCACTTCTTCTGAAATACTAGAAGGAGTGGCAGCATAATGTGAAAATTCCATGGTTGATGTTGCACGGCCCGAAGACAACGTTCTTAAGGTAGTCACATAACCGAACATTTCAGAAAGTGGTACATGTGCCTTAATAACCTTGGCACCCGCGCGATCGCCCATGTCATTTACATGACCTCGACGACGGTTTAAGTCACCTACAATATCACCCATATTTTCTTCCGGAGTTAATACCTCCAATTTCATAATTGGCTCTAGAATTACAGCTCCTGCAACCTTTGCAGCCGCTTTGAATCCAAGTTTGGCAGCCAATTCGAACGATAGTTGATCTGAATCTACCGGATGGAACGATCCATCTGTAAGAGTTACTTTCAAACTATCAACTTCAAATCCTGCCAATGGCCCATTTACCATAGCCATTTTAAATCCTTTCTCAACGGAAGGAATAAACTCCTTGGGGATGTTACCTCCCTTTATATTGTTGATAAAATCAAGACCTTCCTTTCCTTTATCCGCTGGTTCGAGCGTAAATACGATATCGCCATATTTACCACGTCCACCAGATTGCTTTTTATAAATTTCTCTGTGCTTGGCAACTTTGGTAATCGCTTCTTTGTACTCTACTTGTGGTTGCCCCTGATTAACTTCAACCTTGAACTCACGTCGTAATCGATCCACAATGATATCTAAGTGAAGCTCCCCCATTCCGGAAATAATGGTCTGTCCTGAAGCTTCATCTGTACGAACTTGAAAAGTTGGATCTTCTTCAGCCAACTTAGACAAAGCTATACCCAATTTATCTACATCTGCTTTAGTTTTAGGTTCCACCGCAATACCAATTACCGGATCGGGGAAATCCATGCTTTCTAATACGATCGGGTGTTTCACATCTGTCAATGTATCACCCGTCTTGATGTCTTTAAATCCAACCGCGGCTCCAATATCTCCGGCTTCGATAAAATCGACAGGGATTTGTTTATTCGAGTGCATTTGGTAGATGCGCGAGATGCGCTCTTTCTTACCGGAACGGTTGTTTAAAACATAAGATCCCGCATCCAATCTACCGGAATAGGCTCGGAAGAATGCCAAACGACCTACGAAAGGATCGGTGGCGATCTTAAAAGCCAATGCAGCAAACGGTTCATTTACATCCGGCTTGCGCAATTCTTCTTTATTTGTATAAGGATTTATGCCAATGACACCTTCCTTGTCAACTGGTGAGGGCAGGTAGAGACATACAGCATCTAAAAGGAATTGAACTCCTTTATTTTTAAATGCAGAACCGCAGATCATCGGGATGATTGACATATCCATCACGGCTGCACGAAGCGCGGCATGCACTTCCTCTTCGGTAATCGAGTCTTCATCTTCCAAATACTTTTCCAAAAGGCTTTCGTCATAACTAGCAACCTCTTCAATCAGCTTTCCGCGTAAAATTGCAGCTTCTGCTTTTAGCTCTTCAGGAATATCGACAACATCGAAGGTAGCTCCTAATGTTTCGTCATGCCATATAACAGCACGATTCTTAACAAGATCCACAATTCCTTTAAAGTCACTTTCTTCACCAATATTCATTACAATTGGTACAGCATTTGACCCCAACATATCTTTAACTTGTTGACAAACCATCATAAAATTAGATCCTTGACGGTCCATTTTATTCACAAATCCAATACGTGGAACTTTGTAATTATCTGCCAATCTCCAGTTGGTTTCAGATTGTGGTTCAACTCCATCCACTGCACTAAACAAGAAAACCAATCCGTCCAAAACACGAAGTGATCTGCTCACTTCTACAGTAAAGTCGACGTGACCGGGAGTATCGATAATGTTGAAATGATAATCTTGTGCGTCCGGGGCAGGAGCACCATTTACGGTAGGGAAGTTCCAGGTACAAGTAGTTGCAGCCGATGTAATTGTAATACCTCTTTCCTGCTCTTGCTCCATCCAGTCCATCGTTGCGGCACCGTCGTGAACCTCACCAATTTTATGGCTTACCCCTGTATAATACAGGATACGTTCTGTAGTAGTAGTTTTACCGGCATCGATATGCGCAGCAATACCTATATTTCTAGTAAGTCTTAAATCTCTAGGCATTTCTATTAAAATCTAAAATGTGAGAAAGCTTTATTGGCTTCGGCCATTTTGTGTGTATCGGTACGCTTTTTAACCGCAGCACCTTCTTCTTTAGCAGCTGCTAAAATTTCCCCGGCCAGTTTTTGAGCCATGGATTTTTCATTGCGTTTTCTTGAGAAGCTGATCAACCACTTCATGGCGGTTGAGATTTTACGATCCGGGCGTATTTGCATTGGGATTTGGAAAGTAGCTCCTCCCACTCTTCGGCTACGTACTTCGACGTGAGGCATTACATTAGACAAGGCGTCTTTCCATGTCTCTAAAGCCGTTTTTTCTTCATCTGTTTTTTTCCCTTCTACTATGTCGATTGCGTCATAGAATACTTTGAAAGCCACCGACTTTTTTCCGTCCCACATCAAGTTGTTTACAAAACGTGTAACCAACTGATCGTTAAACCTCGGATCCGGTAAAAGTGGTCTTTTTTTGGCCTGTCTTTTTCTCATTTCTTCGTTTTAAATAAGTTTAAAATTACTTCTTTGGGCGTTTTGTACCGTACTTAGATCTTCGTTGTGATCTGCCTTCGACACCGGCGGTGTCCAAAGCTCCACGAACGATATGATATCTAACTCCCGGCAAATCCTTCACCCGTCCACCTCTAACCAATACTATCGAGTGCTCTTGAAGATTGTGTCCTTCACCACCGATGTATGCGTTCACCTCTTTGCCATTGGTCAAACGAACACGCGCAACTTTACGCATTGCGGAGTTCGGTTTTTTGGGCGTAGTGGTATATACACGTGTACACACACCGCGGCGTTGCGGGCACGAATCCAAAGCAGCCGATTTACTCTTCTTGGTTATTTTGGTTCTTCCTTTTCGTACTAATTGTGAAATAGTTGGCATGTAAAATACTTATAATACTAAATTTATTTATATAGCTTCCCCCTAAATAGGGCGTGCAAAGGTAGAAATAAAAATTGGTTAATCAAACCACTCGAATTTTATTTTGGAGGAGTTCTAATTATTTAAAACTGAAATATGAAAACCGCGTCAATTGCGTTAGATTTACAACCCATAAAAGCGGCATTTTGAAGTATTTTTTATATCTCTTTTTATACCTTTATATATATACTGGTTTTTTTGAAAGTCTATACGCTCAAAATTTACAGCTCGAAATTAAAGCCGAAAAACAACTTTCTGAAGATTTTATCGATAGCCTTCAAACCACTCTTATTTTTAAGAATTACATCTCCTTGGAAAAAGAAGTCGATTCTCTTTTACCCAAATTTGAGCGATTGGGTTTCATAGATAGTGAACTGAAAACTATTATTCGAAAAAATGATTCGGTGTATCAGGCACAGTTTTTCCTCGGAAATCGTTGGAAGGTGATCAAGATATATTATAGCCAGGAAGATTTCAGTATAAATGAACTTGAACTAATCGCTTCTGACGTAACCGCCACCTATTTTATTCTGGCTATCTCTCAAACAGAAGTTGCGCTCGAAACGTTGAACAGATTTAAAACCGAAGACGGCAAATCTTTTGCTAAACTAAATTTGACCAACATAACCAAAACAGACAATAAAACACTCTCTGCCTATCTAAATTTAAAGGGTGGGTCGATGCGAACCATCGACAATATCGTTATAAAAGGATACGATCAATTTCCCATATCCTACCTTAGGTATTATGCAGGGATCAAAAAAGGCAACACATTCAATCAGAAAAAAGTGATCGAGCAAAATGATCTATTGAATAATTTAGGCTTCGTAAACACCGTGAAACCCCCGGAGGCGCTTTTCAGAAAAGATTCAACCTCCATTTATTTTTATTTGAAAAAGCGAAACAACAATCTCTTCGACGGGATTCTGGGGTTTACCACAAATGAGGAAACACAAAAGCTTGAATTTAATGGTTACCTCAACCTGGAACTCAACAACAATTTGAACTATGGCGAACAACTATTGGTGAACTATAAGGCAGATGGAAGGGAACAGCTAAACTTTAGAGTTCGGGCTATCATGCCATATCTTTTTACATCCCCCTTGGGGATAAGTGTCGAACTCAAGATCTTTAAAAGAGATAGTACATTTATCACCACCGACCAACAAGTGAGAGTGAGTTATCAGGTAAATCCGACGAGTAACTTTTATATTGGCTACAAAACCTATGAATCGAGCGATCTAACGGATGCTATAATTGCAGGCTCTGCCGTCAAGGACTATAATTCGAAATACCTTTTGATCGGTGCTGCTTATACGAAGCTTCAAGCGAGAAGTTTTTTCCCGGTAAAGACATTCATCGGTTTGGATTCTGAAATAGGAAACAGAGAAACCAGCGATTCGAAAGAACAACAGTTCAGAATTAATGGAAACATTAGCCATATATTCAACTTAAACTCTCGAAATTCGATCTACTTGAAAAATAATACCAGTGTTTTGTCCAGTGAAACGTATCTTACCAATGAACTTTTCAGGTTTGGAGGCATAAATAGTATTCGTGGTTTTAGTGAGAACAGTATTGATGCTTCTTTATTTTCGGTATTAAATACAGAATACCGTTATCTTTTAGGCAACACAACTTATATCCACAGCATTATAGATCTGGCATATTTTGAGAACCAGACATTGAACTTAACCGAAGAGCTTTATAGCTTTGGATTGGGGCTGGGCCTACAAACAGAGGCAGGAATTTTTAAATTGAATATCGCAAATGGAGTTTCTACAATGCAAAATTTTAAATTTTCAAATACTAAAATACACATCAGTCTTTCCTCTCGCTTTTAGTTAAACCCGATAACCACTTACCCCTATTGTTAAAAAAAAACTAAAGTTTAAGTTTAAAAAGTTGTGTAATTAACTTTTTATTGTGATTTTTGGCATTGGCTAATTCAAATAAATTATAACATGAGAACAAAGTTTAGTGGAATTTTAACGCTTTTGTTAGCGTTTGTAGTGCAATTCACGTTCGCACAAGAAAAAACGGTCACCGGAACGATATCAGATGAAGACAATCTGCCATTGATCGGGGTGAATGTAATTATAAAAGGGACCACGACCGGTACCCAGACAGATTTTGACGGAAATTATTCTGTCAATCCCACTGTTGGGCAAACGATCGTTTATAGTTACCTTGGTTACCAAACAGTAGAAAGAGCGGTCACAGCGAGTACCACAAACATTTCGTTTGCGATGTCGCCGGACGCAGAAGCTCTGAGTGAGGTAGTAGTAACAGGTTACGGTGGTAGAACAAAATCCAAAAAAGCCTTAGGCTATGCGGTAAGTACTATCGAAGCGGAAGCTATCGAGAACAAACCGGAATCTGATCTGGTCAGAACATTGAACGGTCAAGTAGCCGGTGTGCAGATCACAGGGATGAGTGGTGCTTCCGGTTCTGGTACTAACTTCTTTATACGTTCGAAGAGTTCGATCAACGGTGACAACCAACCTTTATTTGTTGTTGATGGTATTCCATTTGATTCGGGTACGAACATTCAAACAGGATTTCAAGGTGGTAGTACGGTTACAAGTAGCCGTTTCCTCGATTTAGATCCTAACAATATTGAAAGCATACAGGTTTTAAAAGGTCTGAGTGCTGCAGTACTTTACGGTCAACAAGGTAGAAATGGTGTTGTATTGATCACAACTAAGAACGGTAGTACGAAAAAAATGAACGAAAAGTTCGAGATTACTTTTTCCCAATCTGTTTACGTTACTGAGATCAGTAACCTGGCAGACTATCAGAACAGGTATGGTCAGGGCGCGAATAACGCTCTTAACCCGGGCTTTGTCGGTAACTGGGGTGGACGTTTGGATGTAGGGTTGATGATCGAACACCCTCTTTCCGCCAATTGGGGAGATGTATTTCCTCAATTTGATGGATTGCAAATTCCTTACGTTGCAGCGACTAAGAATGTAGAAGATTTCTTTAGAACAGGTGTTGGTTTCACTACATCGATAAATGTAGCCGGGGCCGGTGATAGTGGAAGCCGTTACAACATGAACTTTGGTTATACTACTGAAGATGGATATATTCCGGGCAATGGTCTAACCCGTTATAATATTGGTATGGGTGGAACCGCTAAACTTAGCAACAAGTTTACCTTTAACGGTACGGCTACTTTTAGTAACCTTCGGGTAAATACTCCTCCAATTGCTGCGAACAACGCAGCTGGATCACTCACTATCTTTGATCGTTTACTGTTCATTCCCAGAAACGTAGATCTACCCAATTTACCTTTCGAAGATCCAAACACAGGTGCTAGTGTCTATTATAGAACAGATCA
>SMXJ01000072.1 GCA_004356305.1 Bacteroidota bacterium
ATTTTTGGTCGGCTGACCTATTTAGATATCAAACCTTTCAGATCTCAAATTTCTCAACGGTTTTTATTTGTATTAGTTAGGTATTAATCTTCCTTTCGTCTAATGATTCAAGGTTTTTGATTATGTATAAGATACTGGCTTCCCTCATTTTTTTCGGAACGATCATGACTTCAGGATATGCTTCCGAAGAGAAAATATATATCAAAATATACTACTCCAACGGTATCATTAAAGCCGAAGGTTGGCAGATGGGAGCGATTAAAACCGACGATTGGATATTTTATCACTCCAATGATAGAGTCGTTTCCAAAGGACATATTGAAAAAGAAGGGCATTATGTTAATGGAAGCGCTGAAGATTGGTGGGTTTTTTACGACATCGAGAGTTCAAAAACAATTAAATTTCAGTATAGGAACAATTTAAAAAACGGGTACAGTTTGTGTTATAAAAATACAAAGTTGATCAAGGCCGAAAAGTATATCAACGATAAAAAAGTCGGGGAATGGAATTCGTTTATAGCTTTTAAACTCGATAATCCCGGAGTTTCGTTTTGATGGATCCTTCTATAAAAGTAATTATTCCTGCCTATAACGAAGCAGATTCTATCAAGAAGGTCATAGGCGATATCCCAACCCTGGTTTCTGAAATTATTGTGGTGAGCAACAATTCCAGCGATGCAACCGAAACAATTGCAAGAAAAGCGGGCGCTACGGTCTTAAAAGAAGAAAGAAGAGGATATGGTTATGCCTGTTTGAAGGCTATGGAATATATTTCTGAACTTCACTCGAAACCGGATATTATAGTCTTTTTGGATGGGGATTATAGTGATTATCCCGAACAACTCCTCGAAATTATAGAACCCATAATCAAAGACAAAATTGACTTTGTAGTTGGTGCAAGAGACAAAAAATTACGTGAAAAAGGATCGATGACCAGCCCCCAGATTTTCGGAAATTGGCTCGCCACCCGATTGATGCAACTTTTCTTTCGATCTAAATTTACGGATTTAGGGCCTTTCCGGGCAATTACCTATACTAAATTGCTCGATCTGAATATGGAAGACAAAACATATGGTTGGACTGTAGAAATGCAATTAAAAGCACTTCTGCAGAAATATTCTTACGTGGAAGTTCCGGTCAAATACCGTAACAGAATAGGCGACTCAAAGGTTTCGGGAACCATAAAAGGGACTATATTTGCAGGCGTTAAAATTTTAGGTTGGATCTTTAAATACAGTTTTAAAAAATGATATTGGAAAGTATTATCATAGTCATTTACTCTGCCGCTTTAGCACTGATATTTTTGTATGCTTTGGCACAACTCAACCTCCTTTTCAATTACGTGAGGGCTCGAAAAAAGAATGAAGATTGTCCGAAGTTCGATCTTTCAAATAGGAACGAAGTGCCTTACGTGACCATTCAACTACCGGTATACAACGAAATGTATGTCATGAAGCGACTGCTAAATAATATTGCGCGAATAGATTATCCGAATGAGAGGCTGGAAATTCAAGTGTTGGACGATTCTACCGATGAATCATTCGAGGAGAATGCTGCACAAATTAAAAAATTACAGGAATCCGGCTTGGACATTCAACATGTGACCCGGGAAAATAGGATTGGATTTAAAGCCGGAGCTTTAAAAGAAGGATTAAAAACCGCCAAAGGGGAATTTATCGCCATTTTTGATGCCGATTTCCTTCCTGGTAAAAACTGGCTACAAGATACGATTCCTTATTTTAAAAATCCTGAAATAGGGGTGGTGCAAACGCGCTGGGGACATATCAACAGAGATTATTCCATCCTCACGCGCGTGCAAGCCTTCGCTCTCGATGTCCATTTCACACTGGAGCAAGTGGGGCGTAACAGTAAAGGACATTTTATTAATTTTAATGGTACTGCTGGGGTATGGCGTCGTGAGTGTATTATAAATGCGGGTAACTGGGAAGGAGATACGCTTACCGAAGATCTTGATCTTAGTTACCGCGCTCAACTGAAAAATTGGAAGTTTAAGTACCTGGAAGAGGTCGAGACACCAGCCGAACTCCCTGTGGTGATGAGTGCTGCCCGAACACAGCAGTTTCGATGGAATAAGGGAGGGGCGGAGAATTTTCAGAAAATGTCGTGGAAAGTTCTAAAAAATAAGAATACATCGTATAAAACCAAGATACATGGCATCATTCACCTCTTAAACAGTACTATGTTTTTGATTATACTCATCGTAGCTGTGTTGAGTATTCCCATGCTATATATAAAAAATGAATATGCCCATTTAAGTACGTATTTTATAGTTATGAGCTTCTTCGTGATCAGTACTCTTATTTTCTTTATCTGTTATTGGTTCACCTATAGGAATATTTACGGAGGAGGGATAAGTAGGTTCGTTGAGTATGTTGGAATGTTCTTTGTATTCTTCTCAGTTGCAATGGGTTTTTCGTTGCACAATTCGGTTGCCGTATTGGAAGGCCATTTTGGAAAGAAAAGTGAATTTATACGCACGCCAAAATTCAATATAAATACGCTTAATGACAGTTGGAAAGGGAATAAATACCTCAACAAAAAGATATCCCCTCATGTAATTCTCGAAGGTATTTTAATGTTGTATTTTGCTTTCGGAATGTATTCTGCATTCGTAGTTGGAGACCACGGCGGTGATTTTGGATTGTTTCCGTTTCACCTTATGCTTTTCATCGGCTTTGGCTATGTCTTTTTTAAGAGTCTCGCTTCCAAAGTATAACGACAGCTTCTATGCGTTTTTCGTTATAAAAATTCGTGGTAACTTATCCTCGATTGTAATAATTCATTATACTTGATCGAACTAATACGCTGCGTACTGTGAGGCTTATTTTATACTGCCTTTTTTTAACGATGAGTTTTTGTTGTGCTCTTGGCCAGGAAACCATTCCCAAAGACCCCATATACAAGAACATGCTGGAAATTCGCCACGATAATGATTTTCTTCTCTTTACAGACAGGTATTACTCGACGGGAAATTTTATTGGATGGAGAAGGCTTTTGGATCAAAAAAATAATTCTTCAGACAAAAGCCAATACAGTCTTTTTATCCAACAAGAAATATACACCCCGGCAGATCTATTGGAAACTGAAATCAAGAAGCTTGACAGGCCATACGCCGGATTTCTAGGATTGACCAACGGACTCACTTTTACCAACTCCAGAAGACTGCTGGATATTCAATTTACCATTGGCATTACAGGGCCATACTCAGGTGCTGAGGGATTACAAACAGCTTTTCATAAAAATGCCTTTGATTCTCGTATGGCTACTTGGTTGGGACAAATTAAGACAGCGGCCTATGGAAATCTGTACGCAACTTATACGAGGGAGTGGAAATGGCAGCCCAATCCGTTTAGTGTTCATTTTGCACTAAGTCCCAAAACCGCCCTTGGCAATAAAGATATTTACTTTCAGCAGGAAGCTGCTTTTTATTTTGGCAGGAGAAATTCAATACAGACCACTTCGGCCTATCAACAATTAGGAAGTACCAAAAACGAATGTTTTTTTGTGATCAGGCTGGCTTATCGATATGTTTTTCACGATGCCCTGTTAGAAGGAAATCTTATCGGAGATTCTTCGCTATTTCTGATAGATCCGTACCGGAATATGTTCTTATATAATTTTGAATTCTACACCCGTATGAAGCGTCACAATATAAAATTCACCTATAATTTTCGAACACCAAAAACGCGAAGAACATTTCCACATTTGTATTTCACTATTAGCGTCGCACGTACTTTTTAATCTTTGAAAACAATGAAAGCAAACCTAAGAAAAAACATCCTTGTGTTTCTTTTTTTATGCTTCATTTATGAAAGTAATTGGGCGCAAAACGAGATCGACTTAAATCCAAAAAATCAAATAGAATTCCAACATGATAATGATCTAATAGGTCTCACAGATCGCTATTATACCAGCGGTCTTTTTCTAACCTATCGAAGACGCTTGACAAGCGGGATATTCCCGTCAATAACAGAGCAACTTAGCTTTCAGTTTCAAATAATGGTTTATACACCTGACGATCTGGATGCGGTGAATGTCCATAAGCTTGACCGCCCATATGCCGGATTCTCAGGTTTGAATATGGGCTGGTCTTTCGCGAAAAAGGAATGGATGATCGAAAGCAAATTTCTCATTGGTCTCATGGGCCCATCCTCTGGAGCAGGACAATTTCATCGTTGGTTTCATTCAGAAGTTATTAATTTTAGCATTGCTCCGTGGATCGCAGAAATCGAGGACAGTTTTCACACGAATCTAGAATTGATATTGGTCAAGGAATGGCAGCTATCGCCAAATCCATTTAGTGTTTATCTGGCATTGACACCTGCCCTGGCGTACGGCACTAAAGACGTGTATATCGAGCCAAAGATCATTTTTTATTTCGGGAGAAGAAATCCACTGAACTCAAGTATCGCCTATGACCAAATTGGTTCTGTGGAAAACGAAACCTTTTTTACCATGCGTTTGGCTTATCGATATGTATCGCACAATGCCTTGCTGCAAGGCAATCGATCGGGGGATAATTCACCCTTTACTATTGAGCCCAATGAAAAGTTGGTGGATTTTGGGTTCGACCTCAATCATCGCTCAAAAAAGAACAATTATAAGTTTGGTTATCACACTCTCTCAAAAGAAGCGGCCGAGCTTAACAGGCACAAATATCTTAGCATATCGTACGCCAGAAGTTTTTGAAATGCTGGCCTTATTTATTAATCAATGCTATTGGATACGGCTAGCGTATTTATAATTTATTCCAGCTAAAATTCTACTTCAACTTCGAATAATTCCCCATCTCGTTCTACAGTGACTTTGGTCTTTTGGCCTATTTCAAAGGTGGCGAGGGCCTTCATATAACTCATCATATCGGTAACCGGGATCGTATCTAGTTTTTTAACCACATCCCCTTTTTGAAGTCCCGCTTTTTGTGCAGGTCTGTCCTCACTCACACCGTCGATACGCATACCTTCTCCGGTAAATAAATAATCGGGCACCACCCCCAAGCCAACTTTGAAAACAGGGACTTCCTCGCTTTCGTTTTTAGTTTTTCTGAAGGCTAACTTTCCGTCGTCATCAAGATCATTCAGGATATTAATAATATAATTTGAAATTAGTTCCATCCCTTGATAGTTTAGCTTTTCAGCATCATCGCCGGGCTTGTGATAATCTTCATGCTGACCCGTAAAAAAGCTCAACACCGGTATATCCGCAAGATAAAAAGAAGTGAAATCACTGGGGCCTATGCCACTCTCATGCTCTTTAATTATGAGCCCCTGATCGTTATTGGCAAAAAGGATTTGTTTAAAGATAGGCGAAGTCCCTACCCCATGAACAGCTATAGTGTTTTCTTCATTAAGACGGCCAACCATATCAAGATTGATCATATAGGCTATACTTTCGAATGGAATGGTTGCATTTTTCACGAAATAATTCGACCCTAAAAGACCCATTTCTTCTCCGGAAAAAGCGATAAAAAGATAGTTGTGATCTTTGATTTCATCAAGCCTACTGGCTATTTGAAGCATCATTGCCACTCCGCTTGCATTATCATCAGCACCATTATGAATCGAGTCTCCCTCACGAAATAAAGACCCTTCACCTCCAATGCCTAAATGATCATAATGCGCTCCAATTACGACAGTGGTTTCGGCATTATTATTATAAAACCCAATCACATTTCGTCCTTTTAACAGGCCTTCTCCTTCCAATGTATCCGCTACTTTAGCCTCTTGATGAGGATTCGTACTGGGTTTAAAAGTAAATTCCTGAAAATAGCCTTCAGTACCTTGAGGTTGTAACTCCAATTCCTTAAAACGCTTCGCGATAAAGTCGGCCGCTTTTAGTTCGCCTTCAGTTCCGGTTTTTCTCCCCAGGAAATTATCATCGGCCAAAACAAATACATCCTCCTTCATCGTTACTATTTCTTTCACTTCGTTCTTACAACTAACAAAAACTGAAAGGGTAAAAAGTATAATAAATGCTCGCATATCGTTATTTTTGCACAAAAGTATACTAAAAATGAGATTTATAACATTCTGTGTCCTCTTAATGGGGTTAATATCGTGTAAAAATGATAAGGACATTTCTGCTGTGCCGGTTACCGATGAGACCGACAGGGTCAGTTCCCAAACATCAACTATTGAAAAGACTAACAACAACTTGATATATCCGGACGAAAAACACTTTAAATCCATACGTCAAGTGACCTATGGAGGTGACAATGCAGAGGCCTATTGGAGTTTTGATGATAAGCAATTGGTGTTTCAGTCTAATTTTAAGGATTGGGACCTGAGTTGTGACCAAATGTTCTTAATGAATGCGTCACAAACGTTTGAGGATTCGAAACCTCCAATGATCAGCACGGGTAGAGGGCGTACCACATGTGCCTATTTTTTACCGGACAATAAACATATTTTGTATGGTTCTACTCATTTGGTGAACGATAAATGCCCGGATGTTCCTCTTCGGGAAAATGGTAAATACGTATGGCCGGTCTATGAAAGTTTCGATATTTTTATTGCAGATCTCGAAGGAAATATTATAGCCCAACTCACAAACGAACCTGGCTATGACGCCGAAGCAACGGTTTCGCCCAAAGGAGATAAAATAGTATTTACGTCTATGCGATCCGGTGATCTGGAATTGTATACCATGAATCTTGACGGTAGTGATGTAAAACAGATCACTGATGAGTTAGGCTACGATGGAGGCGCCTTCTTTTCGCCGGATGGAACACAATTGATCTTCCGCTCATCACGACCAAAATCTGAAGCCGAAATCAAAGAGTACAAAGATCTACTGGCCCAGGGACTGGTACAACCTACCGAAATGGAGCTTTACCTTTGTAATGCTGATGGTAGTGATCTACGTCAATTGACCCATCTTGGTAACGCTAATTGGAGTCCGTTCTTTCATCCCGATGGGAAGAAAATTCTATTCAGCAGTAATTATGAATCAGAAAGAGGCTTCCCGTTTAACCTGTACCTAATTGACCTGGATGGGAAAAACCTGGAGCGTGTCACCCATGGTGAAACATTTGATGCCTTTCCGGTATTCTCGAATGATGGGAAGTATCTTGCGTTTTCCTCCAACCGGAACAACGGTGGTAATAGGGACACCAATCTTTTTATAGCCGAATGGCAGGATTAATATCTATTTCATTATTTTAATTCTCCGCAATAAAGATCAAAAAATATCGAGAATCCGGCAAAATTGTAACTTGCTTCTCGACAGATTTTTTTTAAATTCCGGCGCATCTTGAAAAATCACCTGAAGTGGCCGAACTTATATTTTGAATTTTCTGAAAACAAATCGAATCCCTCTTCTCTACGCAATACTTTGCTTGATATTCTATTGGGTTTTTGCCTATGATCTGGTTCGTAGTGACTTCATTAAGTTGATCACACTTTTTTTAGCACTTTTCTTTATCGGGTTCCAACTTATCAAGATATATGGCTGGAACTTTTGGCTTTTAGCCGGCTTTGGAGTAGCATTTAGACTTATTTTTTTAATTGCAATTCCGAATTTATCCCAGGATTTCTATCGGTTTATTTGGGATGGCCGCTTGGTTTTGAACGGAATCAATCCCTACTTATTCACTCCTGAAATGTTATTGGGAGATTCCTCCTTAACACACGGCATGGCTATAACGGAAGCTCAGCAACTTTACCGGGGCATGGGTGAACTCAATGGTAGCCATTACAGTAATTATCCTCCTGTCAACCAATTGTTTTTCGCCATAGGCGCCTTGTTGACCGGTAAGGGTGTTCTTGGTTCGGTGGCCGTGTTGCGAATCGTAACTATTTTTGCGGATGTAGGTATTTTATACTTCGGAAAGAAATTACTTGAGCAGCTGAAACTTCCCGTTAAAAATATCTTTTGGTACTTCCTCAACCCTTTTATCATTATCGAGCTTACCGGTAATCTGCACTTTGAAGGAATAATGCTCTTTTTTGTGGTTTGGTCGCTGTATTTGCTTCATAAAGGCAAATGGTTTTGGGCAGCGGTACTTTTGGGTGTTTCGGTTTCCGTGAAACTGATCCCATTATTGTTCCTTCCTCTTTTCTTTAGGTATTTTGTAAAGAAGGATACTATTGGAAAAGGATTGAGTAATCTTTCAATGTTTTATATCGTCACTCTTGCAACGGCCACACTCACGTTTACGCCTTTTTTATCTTCGGAATTTATCTCCAACTTCTCACAATCGATCCTTTTATGGTTTCAGGATTTTGAGTTCAATGCCAGTGTTTATTATATCATTCGATATATTGGATTTCAAACCATAGGGTGGAATATCATCGCAGATGTGGGGAAGATCCTTCCAATTGTGGTGATCTTGGTTTTACTTTTGCTCGCGTTCTTCCGAAGAAATGAAACCACTCAAAAACTGATCACGGTTATGTTATTAGGAATATTTTTCTATTTTTTATTATCCACAACCGTGCACCCCTGGTACGTCGCAACACCCTTGATACTCTCTGTTTTCACCAAATATAAGTTCCCAATTGTATGGAGCTTATTAGTGATGTTAAGTTACTCTGCCTACGGATCCGATGGGTTTTCGGAGAATTTATGGCTGGTGGCTGTGGAGTATTCGATCGTGATTGGGGTTGCTATATTGGAAATGGTCAATTATGATCTCTTGCCCTGGCGTAAAAAGTCGGGAATAATTTAACAGAGATAATAGATCTATAACATTTTAAAAGTATTGATCTCCTGTTCGGTCAGGTGACGGTAACGACCCCTGGGCAGGTCTTTTTTGGTGAGGGGCCCCAAAGTGACACAGTCAACCTTCACAACATTATAGCCCAGATGATCAAAAATGGTTCGTATCACACTATTACCCGTATGTTTTATTTTTAATCCAACTTCCCTCTTAGGTGCATTGTTGACGTAACTCACATCCTCAACTCTTATTTCTTTCCCGTCGATCTTGATTCCGTCGACAATTTTTTGCAGATCTGTTGCTCGGAGGTTTTTATCCAGTTCGATATGAAACAAACGATCCATTCCTTTTTTGGTAAACTTTTGACGAAACGAATCGTCATTGGTAAATAACAGTAAACCTGTGGCATTCCTTCCCAATCTGCCAAATGGCCTGATCCTAGCATTACTGGCATTGGCAACGATATCCATAACCGTCAATCCTTTGGAATCGCTGTTAGTAGTTGCCACCCCTTTGGGTTTATTAAGAATTACATAGGTTGCAGGTTCGGGATTTATTCGACGTCCATCAAAACGCACTTCATCTGTAGGTTTTACTTTATGGCCCATTTCATTTACCACCTTTCCATTAACCGTTACCTGACCCGTTGCGATGTACATATCAGCTTCACGACGCGAACATATACCGCTATTAGCTATGTATTTATTCAATCGGATCTCATCTGTTCCAGACTTGGAACCAGTTGTCTTTTTCGGCTTTGAGGTTGCCTTATCCTTTGTATAGTTTCGAACGGGTTTTTTGCTGCCAGCTCTGTTTGAAGTCGATCCTTTTCCTTTATATCCCTTCTTACTCATATTCAAATTTTTTGCAAAGATAATCTATTATGCAGGACGTTCTATATGTACGGCGAAGTTTTAGGCAGGAACTAAACCGAAATCCTGTGGCCTAAAGGTAGTTGTCTTCTATTAAGGACAAATGAGTATTTTCTTCAAAATACAATGTGGATTGTCTGTCTCGATTCACGAACAATTTAGTTTTGAAATAACTATCCATTCATCAATCGATGCGGTGAAACCACTTCTCCTTCGGAATACCGCTACGAAAGTTGAATATTCCAAGACTGAAAAAATTCAAAATAGTCTGTTTAAAAGCAGGTCTACATTGATCAATACAATACTAAAAACACCAACAACTATGATAAATTTTATGATACTGTGTAGAAAAATGTAATGAAGTTTTCGATCAGACCTCCATAAGACCCCTACGAATACAATAAGGGCGAAAATACTTCCGTAGAAATAAAATTTCATATACCCTATTTCAAATTTCAAGATGAGTAATATTATAGGGATAAGTGTTAATATACTTAACAGGGTTAGCATTATTTTTGCCGCATTTTCACCATAAACGACAGGAATGGTATGATAATTCTGAACTAGATCCCCTTTTAAATTCGTAAGATCTTTGATTACCTCCCGCATGGAAATAAGAAGGAAAAGGAAAGTAGCATGTCCAAAAATTACCGAATCAAAATTCTTGTAATAAATAAACACTGCGAAAAAAGGAGTTACAGACAAAATTGCCGCGGTTAAATTTCCCACAAGCAAATATTTTTTAAGCTTATGTGAGTAAAACCAGATCCCGAAAATATACAAGGAAAAAAAGACCACTGCCTTAAACGAGACATAACTCGCGAATATCACCGACAGGAAATTCAGAACAAAATAGGCAGACAACTTGGTATTTTGACTCACCAATCTATCCAGCATGGATTTACGCGGGCGATTGATCAAATCCTTTTCACTATCGTAAAAGTTATTGATGATATATCCTCCGGCAATGGCAGAAGCCGAGGTCAATACCAACATTAAAAGATTCAGGTCGAACAAGACTTTTTTTAAGGGTAACTGAGGCGCCAAAATATAGACTGCCGCGAGGTACTGAGCGAGTATGATTACAAGAATATTATACCCGCGAACCACGGAAAATAAACTAAAAAATTTAGTTAGATAGTATTTTTGTCTTCTCCCGAGCATCTTCTATATCAAAAATTAATTCATATTCTTATCGGATCGCAATTCCTTGATCCAAAAGGCAATTCTTTTGGTTACTTCCTTACTCGATTCCCTATGTAAATGTATTCCATCCACGTACTGAAAGTTTTCATTCTCTTCGGTCATATCGTAATAAGGCGCCGATGTATCCTCTGAAAGTCGGATCATTAATTCATTGAAATTTGGAACCACGGAATCATCACTCGACAATAAATCGGGGTGTACAGGTAATTTGACCAAATAAACCTCCCCTCTTCCCTGTAAGTAGGTGATCGTTTCATAAAGATAGGACAATCTGGTTTTTGAAAAACGAAATCTCTTTTTTCTGTCAATTTGCATTTCTACTTTGTTTTTAATTCTTCTGGCCACCACGTCACTATTCATATCTGTTTTTACTTCAAGCCACCCGTCATCGTGCAAAAAGGCGATGGTATCTCTTTCGAATATTTTAATGTACATATTATTATAAAAGGAGAGTAAGTACGGAATATTGGGTTTGGATGAAACGGTTCTAAGCTTATTCAAAAAACTTTTGTTTTCGTCAAATTGGGATTCGTCATTTGGGTCTTCACTACTATCGGCAATACTCCAGGCGTCTATACCAACAATGAATAATCCGTTCTTGGTATCTTCTGAAAGCTTTCTTTTGATCCCTTTTAAATAAGCCGGGCCATAGGGGCTATGTGCTATTGTAAAGGCAAAATTCAAAATGGAATCATCGGGAAGAATTTTTAGGAGTTCACCAGGCATTATACCATGAGCGGCTTTTGAAGTACCTATAATGAGCGAACTTTGTTTTGGAGTGGTAAATCGCACATAAAAAGTGTCTGAATAGCCATCGGCCTGATATAATACTATTCCCAGGGACACACTCACAAGAATGAAAAATAAGCTGCTATGTACTAAAAACTTTTTCATAGTTAAAACTGAAAATAGATAAAATCCTGTGGAATTCCCTTGAACATAAAAATCACCATGGTTAAACCATAGTAAAATCCATACCTCAGCGGACTTGACCACTTCTGTGTAATTCTTTCAATGCCGTATTGATGATCCCGGGCGATCCATTCAATAAATACCAAGCCAAAAATAAACAAGACTAAAACAATTGCCTTTATATCCCTGAGAATTTCCGGTACCGTTAAGATAGAGTTTGAGAACATTCCTTGAAAATAAAGTAATGATTCCGAGACACTTTCCGCCCTGAAAAAAACCCAGGCCAATGAAGTAATGGAAAATGTGAATACTATGAGCAACCCTTCTTTCAAACTTGGAAACAACCATTTGGTTTTAACCGAATGCAGAAATGTCCTGTTTCGTTTCATCAACACCAATGGGATAAAAAATAACGCATGTAAGCCACCCCAACATAAGAAGGTCCAGCTAGCACCATGCCAAAATCCACTCACCAGAAAAACAATGAAAATGTTACGTATTTGAAGGAGGGTACTTCCCCTGCTTCCACCGATGGGAATATATAAATAGTCCCGAAACCAAGTGGAGAGTGAAATGTGCCATCGCCTCCAAAACTCACCAATATTTCTGGAAAAATAGGGATATGCAAAGTTGCGCATGAGTTTAAAGCCGAACAAACGGGCTACTCCTATGGCGATATCTGAGTAGCCTGAAAAATCTCCATAGATCTGAAATGAAAACAAAATGACTCCTAAAATAAGGGTGCTTGAAGAATGTGCCGACGGGTCCTCAAAAATAATATTCACGAACTTCGCACAATTATCTGCAATGACTATTTTCTTGAACAATCCCCAAAGAATCTGTCTGCAGCCATTAACAGCTTCATGGTATTGAAAATCACGTCTGTTCAGGAACTGTGGCAACATATTGGATGCCCTTTCAATGGGTCCGGCCACTAATTGAGGAAAGAAGCTCACAAAGGCGAAAAAGGCGACAAAATCTTTGGTTGGGGTTAGTTTCTTTCGGTATATATCAATGGAATAACTTAAGGTTTGAAATGTGTAAAAACTTATTCCCACAGGAAGTATAATCTTTAAGCTGGAAATTTCTAATGGTTCCCCGAGTAAGGTAAAAGCTTGCGCAAAACTTTCAGCAAAAAAATTAAAGTACTTAAAGAAGCCCAGGAAACCAATATTCACAAGGATACTTAGTGATAAGAGCAACTTTCTTTTCATCTTGGTCTCGGCATTCGCCAGGGAAAGTCCCACAACATAGTCAACAAGTGAACTAAATGCGATCAAAGAGAGAAATCGCCAATCCCACCAACCATAAAAAAAATAACTCGCTAAAAGAAGAAGCGCGTTTTGTTGCTTGAATGATCTATGAGTGACAAACCAATACAACAAAAAAACGATGGGAAGGAAAAATGCAAATTCCAGGGAATTAAACAACATAGTAATTCAATTGCTTACCATGCGAATATAACATAATTGAAAAAATGAGGTTATAAATTATAGACCACCTCGATTTTATAATCTTTCAGGGCAGTTCTCGCCCGGTTTATATCCTGTGTGAAGCCAAGCATATAGCCTCCTCCTCCGGAACCGCAAAGTTTGAGGTAGTAAGCATTGGTGTCGATCCCTTTTTTCCAAAGGCTATGGAACTCTTCCGGAATCATAGGTTTGAAGTTATCCAGCACTACTTTTGAAAGTTGCTTAATATTTCCAAAAAGTGACTTTACGTCGCCTTTTAAAAAGTCCTCTACGCAGGCATCGGTATGCTTTACAAATTGGTTTTTCAGCATATTCCTGAATCCTTCCTGCTTCATGTTGTTCATAAAGATCTGAACCATGGGTGCTGTTTCTCCTGTGCTTCCACTATCTAATAAAAAGACGGCTCCTTGTCCACTCTCTGTCTGGGAGGGAATCCCGGCAGGTTCAATATTGTCGTTGGAATTGATCAGAATGGGCAAACTTAAATAGCTGTTCAATGGATCAAGGCCCGAAGATTTTCCGTGGAAAAACGATTCCATTTCAGCAAAGATCCCTTTTAATTGTAATAGCTTTTCCCTTGTCAAGTTTTCCAATACGGTGATCCTGTCACTTGCATATTTATCATAAATAGCCGCTACTAATGCCCCACTACTCCCCACTCCATAACCTTGAGGAATACTAGAATCAAAAAACAATCCAGCCTTAACATCGGCTTTCAAAGCTTTGATATCAAATGTCACCAAACCCGGTTGTTCCTTTTCAAGGGTTACTAAATATTCGGTAAAACGTTCAAGGTTTTTATTCGACTTATGGGTTACTGTGGCATGCTGCTCGTCAATTTTGAGGGCTCCTTTATAGAAATTATAGGGGATGGATAATCCTTTGGAATCTTTGATAATACCATATTCTCCAAAGAGAAGTATTTTTGAGTAAAACAGGGGACCATGCATATATTTACAGGCTTTTGTACGCTAAAGATACGGCATTTAACGATTAAATTATATTTCAGCGCGAAGATATCAAATTAACACCTAAACATTTCAGATAAAAATGGTGAACTACACTTTAATGGCACCCAGACCCACCCGGTCCATGATAAAATCACCGTTTTTACAGAAAGGCGCGAGCTCGGTTCGTACGAGCTTCAAAACGGTTTCTTTTTCGGCTTCAGGGTATAACAGGTGTACGTTGGCGCCGGCATCGAGTGTGAAACAAACATTGCTATTAGTTTTTTTTCGGTAGGCCCGGATCCGATTTATGATCTCTAAGGTATGGGGTTTCATCAAAATAAAATTTGGTGTAGAGGTCATCATCATGGCATGCAATTGCAAAGCTTCAGCTTCTACGACAGCGATAAACTGCTTAAGTTCACCTTTCTTAAATATGGCTATAAGCCGATCCAGATTATTATGAGCCTGATTGAAACGCTGTTCAGCAAATGGATGATCGTTCATTAATTTATGCCCCACAGAACTACTCACAAGTTTTTCGCCTTTATCCACTAGTAAAATAGTGTCTTGATAGTTTTTAAAATTTTCATGTACTTCATAAGGATATTTAATTCCGTAGTACAAAGAGGAAGCTTCTATCGCCGGATGATGTCCCCAAACTACCAGGGGCCCGTCGATACTTCGGGACGCACTTCCGGAACCTAATCTTGCAATAAAAGACGCTTTTTTGTTGAAGAAATCAGTTGTCATATCCGGTAACATCTCTTTTTCCATATTTAACAAGCATAAAGCCAGAGCACTCATAGAACTCGCCGAAGAAGCGATACCGCTACTATGCGGAAAACTGTTGGAAGTTTCGATCTTGAAGGAATAATTCCGAAGAAACGGAAGGTACGGTTCAATACGTTCGAAGAATAGCTCAATTTTGGGTTCAAAATCTTCTTCTCTTTTTCCGTCCAAATACACTTCTAATTTAAATTCTTCGTTCGTATTTTTATCATAATGAAGTGTTGTAGTCGTATGACAATTATTCAAAGTAAAACTCACCGAGGCATTTTTGGGTAATTGCACGCCATATTTTCCCCAGTACTTCACCAAGGCTATATTACTGGGAGCTTGATAGGTAACACTTCCTTTTTCAAGATCTTTTGAATAGTTCCTCGGAATAAAATTGGGTTCGGTCATTGTCGTATTTTTCAAAACAAATATAACGAAAACGCCTTGAGAGGCTGGAAGCGATAAATATTTATTCTCGTGCCGCCAATTCCAATAATTTAATCAATGTTCTAAAAGTTCGAGTGGTGTCAGTAACTTTTAGTTTTTTTTCAACGAAGTTGATACTCATTGCCGTCCTGCCGTAGCCTGTAGCACAGAAAAAATAGAGACACATTGGTGTAATTAAGAACACTTCGTTGGGGTAACTCAGTTGCGCTACTTCTTCTATATTCTTTCTTAAGAAGTCTCATTAAACAATGTTAAATAACTATTCTCCTTATTTTCTTCGGAAAATTGACAATTGGTATGGACGCTTTCGAAAAATCATCCCCACATTTAATTTTTCTAGCCGTGATAAATGCCGTAAGATTTGCCATTGAACCTCCACTTTTAAATATTCCTCTTCCGCATTTGACGGGAAATCCAAATATCTTAAGTAGCCAATTCATGGTCACAATTTCCAGTTCGGCTACGGCAGGAGAGGCTGCCCACCCCCTGGAGAAAATGTTGAATCCGGATGCCAGTGAGTCTGCCAAGGCACCGATATAATTGCTGGGACCCGGAATAAAAGAAAAAGATCCTGGATGTGATACGATCGCACTTTTTTTGATTACTTTGTCCAATACAAAATATTGTACTTCAGAGGATTAGAAGGGTATTCCGGGGCTTCTTCCAAAAAAAGAAGATTCATTTCTTCTCTTGATACTTCTGCCGCCACCGGAAATTTATTATTTTGTGTATCAAAGTGCTCTATAATCGCATCTACCACTTGATAACCGTAGGTTTTCATTTCTTCTTTTGAAAGCTCCAATGTTGCGTTGATATTATTCATATTTATCACTCATTTTTCTAAAGTACAAAAGTACCTTTTTCAAAAGAAACTATGACACTCCTTTCCCAAGTATACCTTTTCTAGCATGTCCCAAAAGAATTTAGAGAATTATTACTTATCTCATTTTATTAACAAGATAACGCTACATTGAATAATATTGTAACTTGCTAATTACTAATCAGTAAAACCAAAATATTATGTTTTCAAAATCAAACATTATTAGCACCCTCGTCACTGCTGTGTGGGGGTATTTCGGAGGATGGCTTATTTGGGGAACTCTACTTAAAGATTTTTTATCAGAACATGCGGGTGGTGCAACGGGTGTTATGAGAGAAATGCCTGACAGGGTACATCTCATCATTGGTTGTCTTATCGTGGCATTTGTGTTCTCTACCATTTACAAGAAATGGGGAAGTGATGGTTACAGCATTTCAAGTGGACTCACCTATGGAATATGGGTAGGATTATTACTTGGGTTAGGAGAAGGGATGATTATCTATGCCGTGAAGGATGTATCAGATTTAACAGGTACACTAGTAAATGCCGGCGCAGGCGTAGTGTTTTATGCTGTCATGGGGCTCTTGGCTGGTTTGGTTTACAATAAAACGAGTTAATAACTCCCCTAATTGATTTAAGAAGCTTCAGTAAATACTGAAGCTTTTTTATTGGCGTAGTAAATGACAGAGAAAGATATCATCAAATTTTATAAATGGTTGCAAAAATAATCGCCCTAACCGTTTATGTCATTATCCTCTTTTTGATAGGCATTTTTGCCTCCAGAAGAATAAAAAGCATGAGCGATTTTTATGTTGGAGGCAAGAATATTGGGTATTGGGCTGTCGCATTTTCGGCACGAGCCACCGGAGAATCGGGTTGGCTGCTCATTGGATTGACCGGGATGGGTGCCATCGCCGGGATCTCAACATATTGGGTGGTCGTTGGTGAAGTTCTAGGAGTAGCCATTTCCTGGTTTTTTATGGCCAAGCGGTTTAAACGCAAAACCGACGAATATAAATCCGTTACCGTTCCCGATTATTTGGTAAGTCACTTTAAGTCCAAAACGCATTTTATTCGAATCTTATCTGCTTCTGTACTTTCAATTTTTGTCATCATATATGTGAGTTCACAAATTGATGCCACGGGGATTGCCTTCGAATCCATGCTGGGCATGAATTATTACCACGGAGCCTTTTTGGGATTTGCCATTGTTCTAGTATATATCTTCATTGGCGGCTTTGTGGCAGTGGTTTGGTCTGATCTTTTTCAGGGCTTACTCATGTTTTTTGGATTGGTTCTCCTTCCTATAGTAGTTTTCTCTTCCATGGATTATTCAGGAAGTATTATTGAAGGCCTTCACAATATCGATCCGGCATTAACCAATATTTGGGGAGGAAGTGACGATGCCTGGCTCAACTTGTTTACCATCCTCGGATTTTCAATGATCGGCCTTGGCTTCTTAGGATCTCCTCAAGTGTATGTTCGGTTTATGTCTGTTAAAAACGAGGCCGAGCTCGATAAAGGAAAATGGGTGGCTATAGTGTTCACTCTCCTCACCGACGCTGCTGCTGTAACCATTGGTGTTTTAGCACGACTTCTATTTACTGAAAGCGGACAGGATCCCGAAGCTGTTTTTGGGATAGGGGCTACAGATGTTCTCAAGGTAATGACGGAGAACTTCCTGCCATTGATCCTTGTAGCGATATTTGTGGCAATTATGTCTACGATCGATTCACTTTTGGTGATCGCATCCAGTGCCATCGTACGTGATTTTTATCAGAAGATCCTTAGACCGGATCTTAAGGACAATGAACTAACAAAGATCTCTCGAATAGTCACTATGGGAATGGCGGTGATCGCATTGGCTATCGCAATGGGAATGGCCATTTATTCTCCGGAAAGGCAAGTTTTCTGGGTCATTATCTTTGGATGGTCCGGTATAGCCGCCGCGTTTTGCCCGGTAATCATTTTATCCCTGTTTTGGAAAGGATATACCGAAAAGGGTGCGATCGCTTCTATGATCTCAGGTTTTTTATGCGTTCCGCTATTTAAATTCGTGTTTCAGGAATTAGATTCGGTGGGTGAATATTTTATCAAATTGGACGTGCTGGCTCCTTCTTTTGCCATTGCTTTATTCATGGGTTGGATGGTGTCCAAATTCTTTTCAAAAAGGACTTCCGAAAAGTAAAAGTAACAATTAAAGGCGATGACGATTCCAAAACCGAAACAGTTAATTTCTAAATCCATCCATGCGAAACAGGTTGGTAAGTTTCAAATCGTTGGGTACAGGTTGGGAAATCAGAAACAAAAAAAGCGCAAACAGCTATCAAATAGTTGTTTGCGCTTTTTTATTGTGCGGGCGGGGAGACTCGAACTCCCACGCCGTGAAGCACTAGATCCTAAATCTAGCATGTCTACCAATTCCATCACGCCCGCTTAGCCCCGTCCCGATAGCTATCGGGATTATCGGGAGGCAAATATAAGCAAGATTTATATTTTTCAAACAAACTTTCCTTCAAAATTGCATCTTTTTGTACCTTCGTATTCCTTTAGAAATTTAATGTATGAAAAGCGCAAAACCCTATATAGAAGAACACAAACAACGATTTCTGGATGAACTCATAGAATTACTTAAAATTCCGAGTATAAGTGCAGATCCCGCCTATAAAAACGATGTCATCAAAACTTCAGAAGCCATTAAAACCAGCCTTGAAAAAGCGGGTTGTGACCACGTAGAGATCTGTGAAACCCCAGGATATCCTATTGTTTACGGAGAAAAGATCCTTGACAAAGACCTTCCAACCATATTGGTATACGGGCATTATGACGTGCAACCGCCAGATCCGATAGAACTTTGGGACAGCCCACCGTTTGAACCAGTTATCAAGGTGACAGACCTACACCCCGAAGGTGCCATCTTTGCACGGGGAAGTTGTGATGACAAAGGCCAAATGTATATGCACATTAAAGCATTGGAATATATGACCACCACCGGTCAACTTCCTTGCAACGTAAAATTTATGATCGAAGGAGAAGAGGAAGTTGGAAGTGAAGGTCTGGTTTGGTTTGTAAAGCGAAACCAGGAAAAACTGGCAAACGATGTGATCTTAATAAGTGATACCGGAATGATCGCCAATGATATTCCGTCTATAACTACCGGACTTCGGGGATTGAGCTATGTGGAAGTAGAAGTCACAGGGCCCAACCGTGATCTACACAGTGGATTGTACGGTGGTGCAGTGGCAAACCCGATCAACGTATTGACCAAAATGATCGCATCGCTACACGATGAAAATAAACACATTACGATTCCCGGTTTTTACGATACAGTAGAGGAACTTTCGGCGGAAGAAAGAGCCAAAATGGCTGAGGTGCCCTTCAGTAAAGAAGCGTATACCAAAGCTCTGGATATCGAAGACATTTACGGAGAGGAAGGTTATACGACCAACGAGCGTAACTCAATTCGTCCAACATTGGATGTCAATGGGATCTGGGGTGGCTATATAGGTGAAGGTGCAAAAACGGTTATTGCGAGCAAGGCCTATGCGAAAATAAGTATGAGGTTGGTCCCCGATCAAAATTGGGAGAAAATTACAGAGCTGTTCACCAACCACTTTAAAAGTATTGCTCCAAAAGGAGTGACCGTAAAAGTAACTCCCCACCATGGTGGACAGTCTTATGTGACACCCATAGATGATCTGGGTTATCGTGCCGCATCAAAGGCCTATGAAGCCACCTTTGGAAAGACCCCTATCCCACAACGAAGCGGTGGCAGCATTCCAATCGTAGCATTGTTCGAAAAAGAATTGAAAAGTAAAACGATACTGATGGGATTTGGTTTGGATAGCGATGCCATCCATTCACCTGATGAGCATTTTGGAATTTGGAATTTCTTAAAAGGAATCGAGACCATACCTCAGTTCTATCATTTCTTTACTGAGATGAGTGAATAATACATGTTGTCCATACGAGCACCGTTGAGAATTCCCTGCCAATGGCTTTTAAAAGAACTTCTCGTTCAGATAGCAATCATTGCCAGAAAAATAAATTTCTCTAAAAAATTTGGTTCTACATTTGTAGAATATAATATTTTATTCTACATTTGTAGAGTTAAATCTAAAAACCTAATAATGGCACTATCCAATTCCGAAGAACAACTCATGCAAATCCTCTGGAAACAAAAGCGTGCTTTTATGAAAGATCTCATCGGTGCTTATAGCGATCCGAAGCCTGCCCCAACTACGATAGCTACCCTTCTAAAAAGGATGCAGAACAAGAATTTCGTGGATTATATACAATTAGGACGTTCACGGGAGTATTTTCCTTTGGTTAAAAAGAAAGACTATTTCGCCAAGCATGTAAACAGCCTAATCAAGAACTTTTTCAACGACAGCCCTTCTCAATTTGCATCATTCTTTACACAGGAAACCAATTTGACCAAAGAAGAATTGAAAGAACTAAAAAGTATTATCGATCAACAAATTAAGAAGAAACCGAGGTGATTAAAATAAATAATCGAACACAAGTTAAATAGGGATGGAAATTTATATAATAAAATCGGTCGTTTGTTTGGGGATTTTCTTCGCCTTTTACAAGTTATTTTTAGAGCGGGAGAACATGCATGTCCTCAAGCGTTTCTATTTGGTAGGAGCCTTAGTCGCTGCATATACTATTCCGTTCATCACTTTTACAGAATATATCGAAGTGCAAAAAAGTATTGTTCCTGTGATCACTCCAGAAACTTTGACAGCGGTTTCTTCGGAAATAATCCCAACCATCAATTATCTTCCCCCGGTCTTATGGAGTCTGTACGGAATGGGAGTGCTGTTTTTCAGTCTGAAATTTGGCCGGAATCTTTTCAGAATTATTCAGAAAATTAAGAAGAATCCACTTTATAAAAACAAAAACATTTTCCTTGTTTTACTTAAATCACCTACAACCCCACATACTTTTTTCAGTTATATTTTCTTGAACAAGCAAAACTTCGAGGCGAATGAAATACCTGAGGAGGTACTCATCCATGAGCGAGCACATGCTTACGAGAAACACAGTTTGGATGTGCTTTTTATTGAGCTACTGCAGATTGTATTTTGGTTCAATCCCCTCATCTATTTTATCAAACACAGTATAAAATTAAATCACGAATTTCTCGCCGACCGCGCGGTGTTAAACAACGGGACTGAAACTTCTTATTATCAAAACATTTTACTGGCATTCTCATCAAATGCCGGCCTGCCACCCCCGAAAGTAATCGGGATGGCAAATTATATCAATTATTCATCAACCCGCCTGAACGGATTATTTTCAACGAACTCATTCGGGCAGGTCAAAAAACGATTTACAGTTATGAAAACACACACATCGAAAGGAGCTATCTGGATTAGAAGTATATTTTTACTGCCATTATTAGCGGTTTTAGTTTATGGCTTTAGTACAAAGGAAATTATAGAAATGGAAAGTACTCCTTCCATTTCTCAAATTAATGCCCAAAAAGTTGCTACTATCAATACAGATAAACAATCGTACGAGCCTAAAATATTTGAAAAAAAATTAGGCGATAATGAAATCGTAAAAGCGGACTTAATTGTTAAGGATGCTCTTTCAAAAGAGATTCAACTCGATAAAATAATTACGATCAAAATCAATAATGAACAATTGGTGGTCAATGGAAAAACTACCTCCCTGGCCAATTTTGCCAAAACTCTGGATAAAATCACTAAAAATTGGACAAAAGACGAAATTGCTAATTGTCATTTTGATGTTATTGTTCAAAACTCCGATGATGAATTCATTGAAAAAATTGAACGAGAATACCAAAAAACTAAACTTTACCAAGCCAATCCCAATAACAAACTTGTACCTCCTCCACCTCCCTTATCTGAAGTAATTGTAATTGATAAGATCGAAAGTGACGATGTGCAGGTCATAGAAGTAAAGATAGCAAATAAGGTGATCCAAAAAGCGAACAATGCGGTTGAGGTTATACAGATCAAGAGAGTTCCAAACGCAAAAATATCAGAAGTCATTGAGATTAAAGTAGCCCCCAAGGTGATTATAATAGATGAGATAGAACCATACGAGAATGTGCCACCTCCACCTCCTATTGCTGCTAAAGTCGCGGTAAAGGTTATCGAAAGTGTCAATGTTGTGATAGCCGATACTCCTCCACCTCCACCTGCACCAACTCCCATAATAATCAAGGGTGTCAACGATGTAGATTTAATCGTTCTAGCACCGCCTCCATCGTTTTCTGC